>CALPPJ020000079.1 GCA_943325425.2 Bifidobacterium breve
CAGTATCGCCACTCCGGCGACAACGCGATAGATCACAAACGCATCAAACGATTTTGAGCGGACCAATTTCAACAATCCTGCGACTGCCAACCAGCCCGACAATCCTGACGTCAGTATTCCGACAACCATCGGAATGACCAAACCGTTAGGAATGCCGTCGGTAAACAAATCCAACATTTTCACTGCGACTGCTCCTGCTGTCACTGGAACACTCAATAAGAACGAGAATCGCACTGCAGTATCTCGATCAAAACCCATCACCCGAGCAGCCGAAATACTGATTCCCGAACGAGAAGTTCCGGGATTCAGCGCAATGACTTGAGCTAACCCAATCGCGATCGCATCACGTGACGTCATTTCTTCAAATTTGCGCTGGCCACGACGGCGATCCGCCCAAGCGAGCAGTAATCCGAAAGCAATTAACGACACAGCGATAATCACGGGCTTGCCGAGATGTTCGTCAATCCAATTACCCGCGAATGCCCCAAATAGTCCTGCCGGAACACTGGCCACTACGAGTAGCCAAGCCAAACGACCTTCAGTTGTATGCGGTTTCTTTTTCTGTACGACCATGCGCAGACCGTCGCGTACATAAACAATTAAGTCGTGGCGAAAGTAGATAACAACGGCAATCAAGGTTCCGAGGTGCAGCGAAACATTAAAAGCTTTTTCTACTGAGACATCAGAGAAATCGTTCCATCCGAATAGCCATGGGAGTAGCAACAAGTGTCCACTCGACGAAATGGGCAAAAACTCAGACAGACCTTGCATGAGCCCTAAAACAATGGCGTGAAAAATTGGCACGCATCATGTTTAGTGCATGAGTTGATGTTCAGAAGCGCACTGAACCCTAGGCACCACTCATTGTGACGTCATGAATGACGAGCGATACGCCAGTTGCACTCATCGGTAACCACTCCAGGTCTCCACCCACCTCTGCAATATTCAGCAACATCTTTTGCAGAGTTGAAGCAATCGTGAACTCGCGAACGGGCGCCCCAACTGTTCCATTTTTGATCAACAAACCGGCGGCGCCAGTACTGAAGTCTCCCGAAACCGCGTTAACTCCCGAGTGCAGACCCTGGACCTGCTGAATTAAAATGCCGTCATCAATGCCAGCAACAATGTCGGCCTGAGCACGTAGTCCTGGAACGATCTGCAACGCCAAACAACCTGCGCTCGGCGAACCGCCGTAGCCGCCCCGCAAACCATTGCCAGTCGGAGAGACGCCCATACGACGAGCCGAATATGTACTTTGCACAAACTTTTGCAAGACACCGTCTTGGATCAATACATTACGACGCGCTGCCAGTCCCTCACCATCAATATCGGTGGCGGTGTAGGCCAGAGGATTGGTGGGGTCGTCGACCAAAGTCAACAACGGATTGGCAACGGCTTCACCAATGCGCTGAGCGAACAAACTTCGACCCTTAACCACACTTTCACCATTAAGCGTTCCACCAATAATTCCTAAGAATTGTGCGGTCACAAATGGATCAAGCACCACTGTGATTCGACGACTCTCGGGCTTGGTCGCTCCGAGAAGTCGCGTCGCACGATCAACCGCTTCACGAGCAGCGCGTTCAAGATCGAGTTCATCAACATTACGACCAACAGCAAAGCCAAATCCGGTCTGCGTTTCGTCACCGTCATCGGCCAAGGTGCCGACGCTCAGATAACAACCATTTTCTCGGCCAGCGACACGTATACCCGTCGTGGTCGCAACGGCCGCTTCACCAAAAGCATCCGAATAGTTGGAGTCATCAACACGTACTCGTGAGTCACCCGCCAAAGTTAACTTTTCAAGCAACTTCGCGAGTTCAATCTTGCGCGTGGTCGGAGTATTTTCCAGATTGTCATCCCACAGACTTTGTGGGACCACCGCGACACCATCGGGTTCGGCAAGACCAGACCATTCATCAGGTTCGCCGTAGCCCAAGTTGTCACGAGCTTCGGCGAGAACTTCAGCAATTTGAGAGGGATCTAACGTTCCGCAATACGACGTACCAGTGCGTCCGTCTTTGATCACACGAATTCCGATACCTTCGCTTTGTGCCGATACGAAATGTTCAACTTCACCTTCGTACACACGCACCTCAGTTGAGAGCCCGCGGCTGACATAAGCCTCAACTTGTTCGCCGGGCTTAGCCATCGCCACAACACGTTCCGCAATCACTAACAATTCGGCGCTGCGATCGGGAGTACTCATGATGCTGTTCCACCAATCGTCATTGCCTTCACGCGCAAAGTGGGCTGACCGTCTCCAACGGGAACGCCTTGACCATCTTTGCCACAAGTACCTGGATTACCCATAGCAAAGTCATTGCCGAGGCGATCAATATCGCGCAAAACCTGAGGACCATTGCCAATGAGATTTCCTTCGCGCAACGGTTCAGTAATCTCACCATTCTCAATGAGGTAAGCCTCGGTCATTCCAAAGACAAAGTCTCCGGTCGCAGTATTCACACTGCCACCACCAAGATGCGCAACATAAACGCCGTTAGGCGTGTCCTTAATGATGTCGGCAGGATCTTCTTCGCCATTCAAAACATACGTGTTGGTCATTCGAACCATCGGCAAATCTTTGTATGACTGACGTCGACCGTTGCCACTTTGCGGACGACCTTCTTTACGCGCCCGCAGATAGTCCCACATGTAGTCAGTCAAAATTCCGTTTTCGATGAGAACGTTGTATTGCGACGGGTGGCCTTCATCATCGATAGCAATCGCTCCCCATTCGTGAGTCATCGTGCCATCGTCAACCAAAGTCACGAGAGGCGAAGCAACAAGTTCGCCAACTTTGCCTTTGTAAACACTGGCACCCTTAGCAACGAGGTCAGCCTCGAGACCGTGACCACAGGCTTCATGAAATAGCACCCCACCACTTCCGGCCTTGATCACGACTGGCAATGAGCCAGATGGAGCCGGGCGGGCTTTCAACTTCGTTAATGCTCGACCAGCCGCGGCGCGCGCCACATCTTCGACTTGGACTTTGTCAAACAACTCAAAGCCCATCGTGTGACCAAGCGAATCAAAACCTGTCTGCATTCCAGCATCACCATTAGCCACTGCACTCACGCGCAACAAAGTGCGCACACGCTCATCATGAGCGACGAGCCCATCGCTATTGGCAATCACAATTCGAGTTCGACCATCGGAGTAGCCCGCCGACACTTGTGAAATTGCCCCACCTGCTGAACGAGCCGCTTCATCAACACGACGTAACAAATCAACTTTGGCGGCCTTGCCGATTGTTGATGGGTCGATTTCAATGGGACTCACAATTCGAGAAGGTTGTGTGGTGAGAGCCACGACTTTGATTCCGCCGCCACCTTGACGCGCCGCTTCAGCGGCAACACGCGCGGCGGCCATCAAACCCGCTTCTGAAAGATCCGCGGTGTGAGCAAAACCAGTTGTTTCGCCAGCGATCACGCGAATTCCGGCACCGCGGTTCCGCCCTGTGGAAAGTTGTTCGATTTTCCCGTCATCGAGACCAACGCCGGTCCCCCGCCAATCGGAAGCAAAAACTTCAGCAAAGTCAGCACCGGTTCGTAAACCTTCGGCCAACACACGTTCAAGAATGTCGTTGTCAATCACGTCGCAATCCTACATTGGGGTAGCCAGAGCAGTCTTACGCCGAAAGTTCAACCAGTTGGCGTGATCGACGCAAGCGACTCACTCCTACCGCCGCAATGCCGCAACTTAGACCCGCAATGATGAAGGCTTCGCGATATGAACCCGTGGCATCGCGCAGTGCACCTGCTCCCCACGCGGCAACTGCTGCCCCAGTTTGATGACCCGCGAATACCCAACCATAGACAAGGGGTCCTTGTTGGACTCCAAAACGTTCAACACATAATGAAACAGTCGGCGGTACCGTCGCCACCCAATCAAGACCATAAAAAATCATGAAGCCAGCTAGCCCAAAACCTCGAGTTCCTAAAACTGGATCAAGAAATAACAAACTCACCCCGCGAAATGAGTAATACACCATCAGTAATTTCGCAGGATCAATACGATCAGTGAGCCATCCCGAACCGATCGTACCTACGACGTCAAAAATTCCGATCAACGCCAAGAAACCTGCTGCCGTCGTCGCTGCCACACCATGATCGTGTGCGGCCGGCAAAAAGTGCGTCTGAATGAGACCGTTGGTTGAAAGTCCACAAACAAAGAAACTGCCAAACAGCAACCAAAAAACACCATTTCGTCGCGCCGCCGTAAACGCAGTGAACGCTGAGCGAATCGGATTACCCGAAGCAAAAGGTTGTTCATACGAATGTTCAGCGCCATACGGAAGCAGTCCGATATCAGAAGGATAATTACGTAATAACAGGCCGACCAACGGCACAACAGAAAGCGAAGAAATCGCAATGGTGAAACCCACCCATCGCCAACCGTACTGATCAGCGATTCGCGTGAGCACTGGCAAGAAAATCAACTGCCCGCTCGCAGTGGCCGCTGTCAAAGCACCCATGACCAATCCCCGGCGTTGCACAAACCAACGACTCGCAACAGTTGATGCAAAGACCGTGGCCATACATCCTGAGCCTGCGCCAACAATGCCGCCCCATAAGAGATACAACTGCCACGTTGATGTCATTTGTGTTGTAAGTAGCGCGCCAGTTGAAATCACGAGTAGCGCGATCACCGTCACCCGACGAAGGCCGTACTTATCTTGTAAGGCTGCGGCAAAAGGTCCGATAAAGCCGAATAACAAGACGTTGATACTGACCGCCGTACCAACCGTTCCTCGGCCCCACCCAAACTCCTCATTAAGGGGGTCAATTAAGATTCCGGGAGTTGAGCGAAACCCAGCCGCTCCAAGAAGGGTCATAAAGGCGACCACAAAAATGAGCCACGGATAGTTTTTCCGAGCGAAAATTCGTGACGACATCGGAATGAAGGTACTCCATCGGCACTTAATTGCCTAGATTGTTTAGGTGGATGCGGTCAAAGACTCCAGTGCTATTCAGCGTGAGCATCGCACCTATTGGTGGAAAGAAGCACTCATCATGGGTGTCTTCTATGTGTTTTATTCATGGAGTCGCAACCTTTTCGGCTCGGCCCATATCTCACTAGAGACCGGCGATACACCATTGCGCGCTTTCCACAATGCCGAACGAATTATTCAACTCGAGCGGGCAATCGGTCTTTTCCATGAAGAATCGGTACAAGATTGGTTCTTACCATTCCACGGGTTTATCCGTTTCTGGAATACCTACTACGGCACCGCGCACTTCCTCGTCACGTTCGCAGTGTTCTGGATTCTTTTTGCCAAACGCAAGGATGTCTTTCCGCAATGGCGCAACACACTGGCCATAACGACTGCGCTTGCGATTATCGGATTTTCGCTTTTCCCCTTGATGCCACCGCGTTTACTCGATTCACCTTGTCCTGCCCAGGGTGGTTTCGGAGGCGCATGTATTGAAAGCAAGTATCGCGACGAAGGTGCCGATGGCTTACCCGGAACTGACGACGATGGATCATTCGGATTCGTGGATACTTTGCCCGTTTACGGCGGAGCGCTGTGGACTTTTGATTCAAAAGCAATGAAGTCAATTTCTAACCAATATGCAGCCATGCCGAGCATGCATATTGGTTGGAGTAGTTGGTGCGCCTTCGCAATGTGGCCTCTCATGCGCCGGAGATGGGCCAAAATAGCTGTCTTGCTCTACCCCGCTGCCACATTGTTTTGCATCGTTGTGACCGGCAACCACTATTGGGTTGACGGCGTTGGTGGTCAACTTGCCTTAGCTATTGGGGCCTGGGCTGGCTGGGCCCTACACCGCTACAACCAACGTCGCCTCGACCGGAAGTTCTTCGTCGCCGCGGCAGTAGATGCAGTATCCAATCCTCATTGACCCCTGTCACGCCCTGCCGTATCGCCCAATTCTGTGGCACGGGCGCACAGAGATAGCGTAAAGAACGTTATGACGATCGAATCCATACGAGAGCCGGCGGATCTTCGCCGATTGTCATATCTTGAAGTTGATGAACTCGCTGGAGAAATACGCGATTTCATCGTCCAAGCCGTTGCAACCAATAGCGGTCACCTTGGTTCAAACCTTGGAGCAGTCGAATTAACACTGGCTCTCCACCGAGTCTTCGACTCGCCGACTGACGCGATTTTGTGGGACACCGGACATCAGGCGTACGTGCACAAAATCGTAACTGGACGCGCTGCGGGGTTTAGTCAACTTCGTCAGGCCGATGGATTATCGGGCTATCCCAGCCGCGAGGAAAGCAAACACGACTACATCGAAAATAGTCATGCCTCCACCGTTCTTTCCTATGCCTACGGAATGTCAGTTGCCCGTGAAATAGGCGTTGACAAACACCGCCACATCGTTGCCGTGATAGGCGATGGCTCAATGACCGGCGGAATGGCCTATGAGGCACTGAATAATCTCGGCCACAGTAAGCAACGGGTCATCATCGTGCTCAACGACAATGGGCGAAGCTACGCACCCACCATTTCTAACCTCACGCAACAATCGTCGGTTCTTGCATCTGTCGATAAAACGCCCCTGCCCGACC
>CALPPJ020000080.1 GCA_943325425.2 Bifidobacterium breve
ATATGCGGGATCAAAGCCACCAAGTTCAAGAAACACCGAGCGTCGCATCAGCCAACACGCCGCCGATGCATAGTCAACATCTCGACTAAACATCATCTGTTCATAATCGTTTGGCCATTGCGGGCCACCGATCGCGCCACTTCCGCCATCGGCAAACATCACTTGCCCAGCCTCGTCAACCCGACCTTCTATCGACAACAAGGGTGGTGCAGTCACGAAGACCGCATGATCCTCAAGAGCCGCCAACAAGGGCGGCAACCAACCTTCGGTGACCACAATGTCGGGGTTCAAGAGTGCAATGAATTCGCCTACTGCTTGTTCAATCGCAAGATTGTTCGCTGGTCCAAACCCGATATTGGAATCAAGTGCAATCACCCGCACCCACGGAGCACGGCGCGAAATCTCTTCAGCCATTGACCCACCATCAGATGGCTGGGTCACAACAGTCATGTCAAAAGTGATGTCACCGGCATGACGTTGCACTGATTCAAGTAAAGCGAATATCTCTGGAGTCGGTCCGTACGTAACAGAGATACAACTCACAAGCGGCATGTCAGCCGCCTTGCATCACACCGCGAGTGCCAGTAATCGACCACTCAGCAGGAATATGTACCGTACCCAAGTCGTAGGCCTTGTACTGACGCACCTCAAACCGCACGCGCTTTTCCCAGTGGTCGTAGGGGCTCATTTCAGTATGGTCGGTCACGGCAACCGTGAGGTCGTACACACCTTCGAGCAACGGCACTGAAGGTATTAATACTTCAACACTGGCTGGGCCTTCAACAAGTCCCATTGACTTGCCATTACGTCGAGTTGATGAACCCCACACCGGGTGACCGGCCAGCGTGTCAATACGCACGGTGACAACTGGATCCTGAATGGGCATATGTGAAGTGACATCAACGCGAATCTTGGCCGCTTCCATCGTGGTCAACACTTCAAGCGGTTGATTTGCGTCATCGAGAAGTTGCACACTTACGATTTGTGCTTCGCCACTTCCCCATCGTTGACCAAGTTCGCCCTCAACGCGAGCGGCTTGATGGCTTTGGCCTTGATACGCCGAAATCACTTCTCCGGCTGGCCCCACCATTTTCAGTTCGCCTTTTTCAATCCAAGCGACTTGTTCACACAACTGCTCAACAGAAGCCAGTCCGTGACTCACAAAAACAATCGTGCGCCCTTCGCGACGGAACTGTTCGATGCGTTCGGCGCTCTTCCGCTGAAAGCTCTCGTCACCAACCGACAACACTTCGTCAATCAATAAAACTTCAGGTTCGACGTGAGCGGCAACCGCAAAACCCAATCGCACAAACATTCCCGATGAATAGTTCTTAACTGGCGTGTCAATGAACTCTTCAAGGCCAGCGAATTCAACAATGTCGCTGAACTTGGCGGTGATCTCTTTTTTAGTTAAACCCAAAATCGCACCGTTCATAAAGACGTTTTCTCGGCCTGAAAGTTCGGGGTGAAACCCAGCGCCTAATTCGAGCAACGCCGAGATGCGTCCTGTCACCTTGACTGACCCTTTGTCGGGAGTCAGGATTCCGGTCAAACATTTGAGCAGCGTGCTCTTTCCTGAACCGTTTGAACCGATGACACCAAAGGTCGTGCCCGTTGGGACCGTGAAGTCGATTTCGCGAAGGGCCCAGAATTCTTCATAGCGGGCTCGACGACCCCGCAAAATAGCGGCTTTGAGATATTGATTTCGCTCGTGATAGAGGCGGAAGTTCTTCCACAGACCCGAGACAACGACGGCTTGGTTTGACATGCTTGACCATTCTTGCCGATGAAAGCTGCCGAGCGGTGCCAGATGAACATCGGCACATTTTGATGTTGTGATTCCTTGCGCCTAATGTCGGAACATATGTTCAATTTGTCGGGTAAAGGTCAGTCTCAGAGGAGAGGCCTGCCGGTCGTCGTAGTTCCTGTTTACAACGCCCCCGATGAAACAATCCGATGTTTTGAGTCCTTAATTGCCCACACCCCCGCCGGCGTCGACGTACTAGTGATCGATGACTGTGGCGACGACCGATTGGCATTTGAACTTCTTGATTCGGTGGCATCCCAGAGTGGTCTGAACTTCACAGTTCACCGAATGCCTTTCAATAGCGGATTCGTAGTGGCCTGTAACACGGCCTTTGAATTGACGCGAGAACGAGATGTTGTTTTGGTCAACTCTGATGTTGTCGTCGGACCCGATTGGTACACCCGTCTCTACGAAGCCGCGCATTCGTCTACTGATATCGGTACCGTTACCGCTTTAACCAACTACGGGACAATCGTGTCGGTTCCGCATCGAAATACACCGACTCGTCGCTTGCCCCACGGTATGTCAGTTGATGAGGCTGCGACTCGTGTTGCAAACCGTTCACACCGTCTATACCCCGTACTGCCAACTGCCATAGGTCATTGCATGTACATAACCCGAAGTGCGCTCAACTTGGCGGGGTATTTCGATACAACATTTGCCAAGGGCTACGGCGAAGAAGTCGATTTCAGCCAACGTCTGATTCGCCTTGGCCTCAAGAACATTTTGGCCGACGACGTTTTTGTCTTTCACAAAGGTGAGGCCAGCTTTGGTGTAAGCACTACCGAAATCAAGGAGCGTCACCAGAAAATCATTGACAACCGCTATCACTGGTACGTCGACTCTGTTCGGCGCGCGAGCACCGAGAGCTACTCCAACCTGCCTTTAGCACTCAATATCGCTCGCCATGCATTGATTGGTTATTCGGTCGGTATTGATGCGACGTGCCTTGGCAAGTACTGGAGTGGCACTCAACAACTCACCGCTCAAATGATTTTGGCACTTGCCGACAATGACCCCCAGCAAGAATTCACAATCGTCGTATCAGAAGCGCTCACGAGGGAACTACGTGAAATCTTTGAGACTCGCAAAAACATACAGGTTCAAACAGTCGGGGACATCTATCGCGACTACCACCATCGTTTTGACATTGTCTATCGACCGCATCAAATCAACTCAACCGAAGAACTTCGTTGGCTCAAACGAATTAGCGACCGAGTCATCGTTGGACAACTTGACCTGATCTCCTATCACAATCCTTCGTATTTCAAGAACGATCACGAATGGCTCACATGCCGCCAACTCACAAGTTTTGTTCTGCGCGGAGTTGACGGAGTCGCATTCAATAGTGAGTTCGTACAACGCGATGCTCAACGCGAGGGCCTACTGCAAGGTGCTATCGCCTCTGCGGTCACTTACAACGGACTTGACCATCAACAAATTGGTACACCTCCGGTGGCGCGCCAACCGAAGCAACTCGCTCAAGTTGAGGACCCATTTATTTTGGTTTTTGGCGTCGCGTATTTTCATAAGGCTCGCCATTTTGCGGTTCAGGTTTTGGCTTCGCTGCGTGAACAAGGTTGGACTGGCAAGTTGGTCTTAGTTGGGGCAATGCCCGAGAACGGCAGTTCATATTCGGAAGAAGCACGAGTGCTTCTCAGCAACAAAGACCTCCGCAATAACCTGGTCAGCATTGGTGAAGTCACCGAGGACGAAAAAGACTGGCTCCTCGCAAACGCTGCTCTAGTGCTTAACCCTTCAGTAGCTGAAGGGTTTGGCCTGATGCCATTCGAGGCTGCTCTGCACGGCACCCCAGTCGTTAGTTCACGTTTGGCAAGCCTGCACGAAGTACTTCCCAGCGAGATCAGCAGCATTGAATCATTCAGTCCAACTGATGTTGCCCACCAATGTCTTGATGTGATGAATGATCTCGAACTAGCTGAATCTATTTGTCGCTCTCTCGTCAAACACTCCTCAACTTTCACCTGGAACGCCAGCGCGATCGTTGTTCGCCAACTGATGGAAACGGCGCTATCGAGCCCCAAGAACCCAATCGAGGCACTCTGGGCGGCCGGGCCCGACCCCCAACAGCTTCGACCCCCGCAAGCCACGCTGGTTCAACGCGTGGCGCGACGCTTCACCCCACGTATCAGGCGAGGCCCACGCTCAAGTCACTAGGATCGTGCAAGTCATGAAAAGTCTGAAACGAGTCTTTGATTCTCGCGAGCTGTTGTGGAATCTGACTCTCCGTGAACTCCGCACCAAGTATCGCCGCTCATTCTTAGGCTGGGCTTGGTCGATGCTCAACCCTTTGGCGACCGTCGCGATTTATTCATTTGTTTTTGGTGTTCTCTTTGAGTCAAATGCCCCAGTCGGCGACCCCAGCGGTCTAAAGGGTTTTGCCTATTTCTTGTTATGCGCCCTACTCCCCTGGAACTTCTTCTCTCTGGTAACCAACCTAGGCATGGGAGCTATCTCCGCAAACTCGGGCCTCGTGCGTCGTGTTGCGTTTCCACGTGAAGTCTTGGTATTCAGCAATGTTTTACACGCCTGCGTGCAGTTCTCCATTGAGATGGGACTCCTGGCAGTGGTCCTACTAGTTGCCGGCAGCCCGTTCCTTCCATGGTTGCCAGTTGTCATCTTGGTCAGCGTCATGCTGACGGTTTTTGCTTCTGGCTTTGCTCTGGCACTCAGCACACTTTCGGTGTATTTCAGGGACATCACCTATTTGTGGACGATCTTCATTCAAGTTTGGTTCTTCTTGACCCCGGTTGTTTACGCACCAAGCGTTGTCCAGGATCGTGCGCCAGCATGGGCGAACGATCTGTTGCGATTAAACCCGATGCGCGCCTTTGTCTCGACGTATCGCGACTTGCTGTACGATGCCAAGGCTCCATCACTCATTCGGCTCGGGGTGATGCTGCTATCGGCGATTCTCAGTCTGAGTATCGGTTGGTTCGTCTTCAATCGAATGGGCCGACGACTCCCTGAAGAAGTATAAAACTCCTAATTTCTATACTTCTTGACACACTAATGTCCTATTTTCACAGGCGCTTATGTGACTACGGGTAAACTCCGATTTTGCTATCTGGGAAATGAAAATTGGAGATCAGTAACATGACCGAACAAAAGGCGCATATCACCCGTCGCATCTCCCACGTTGATGTTGATACCGACTGGTCAGACACAGAAGCTCTCAAACTTGAAATTCTCAAGTTGCGCGATGAACTGATCGGCGCAATCGTTCGCGAAGGCGAGCTAAGAGCACAACTTGAATCCATACAAAATGAGGACCGCCTCAAATTGGAGCTTGCTGCCGTCCAAAACCACGAGCAACTTCTCGCAATGAATGAGAATCTTGAGGAACAACTAGATGCCATTATTGAATCTCGCACATGGCGTATCGGACGTTTCTTCATGAAGCCTGCAGGCCTTGCGAAAACTGTGATACGCACTCGGGGTCATGGATGACCTCGGTTCCCTTCTTTTCAATCGTCACTCCAGTCTTCAATCCACCAATCAACGCGTTTCGCAAGTGCATAGCATCAGTTTCCCAGCAAACTTGCAATGACTGGGAGTGGATTTTGGTTGACGACGGCAGCAACGATCCCGAAGTCATCCAGGTTCTGGACTTCATTGAGATGAACCCTCAGGTGACAGTGATTCGCCGCGAAGTTAACGGCGGCATTGTGGCTGCTTCCAACGATGGATTCAATGCTGTCCGCGGGGAATTTATTGCCCTGCTCGACCATGATGATCTATTGACCACGGATGCATTAGAGACAGTCCAAAAGCTTCTGATTGAAAATTCAGATGTCGATTACGTCTACTCAGACGAAGACAAGGTCAATGAAGAAGGTCATTTCTTTGGCCATTTTAGTAAGCCTCGATTTTCGCCCGAGCGCCTTCGTGGACAAAACTATTGCTGTCACTTTTCGGTCATACGTTCCTCATTAGCGCAAGAGCTCGGCGGATTTCGCGAGGGGTTTGATGGCTCCCAGGACTACGACCTATTCCTACGAATCACCGAGCAAGCCCGCGCTATCGCTCACATCCCGAAAGTTCTCTATCACTGGCGATCAATCAAAGGTTCAGCTTCGCTCGACGCTGAAGCAAAACCCTATGCGCTGATCGCCGCACAAAGAGCGGTTCAGGAACATCTGGACAGAGTCGGAATCCCAGGGACTGTTGAAACGACACCCGAGTTCTATCTAAAAACAATTCGTACCCTCACTCAGCGCCCGCGAGTGAGCATCATCATTCCTACTTGCGGAACCGAAAAACGGGTGTGGGGTCGCGACATGGTGCTCGTTGAAACTGCAGTTGCCAGCATCGTCCAAAGGTCTACTTATAACGATTATGAAATCATTGTGGTGTACGACAGTCACACGCCAGATGAGGTACTCACACGGCTATCGAAGATCGCCGGTTCACGTTTAGTGCTCGCCGAGTACACCAAGCCATTTAACTTTTCCGAAAAAATCAACCTCGGTGCAGTTCGGGCAACTGGCGATGTATTGATTCTGCTTAATGACGATACCCAGATTCATTCACCCGATTGGATTGAGGGTTTGATCTGCTTCCTCGAGCAATCTGATGTTGGCATGGTTGGACCCAAACTTTTATTGGAAGATATGCGTATCCAAAGTGCGGGTCATTGTTACAAAAATGGTGCACATAACGGGGCCAGCGGATGCTCGTATCAGGAAGCCGGTC
>CALPPJ020000081.1 GCA_943325425.2 Bifidobacterium breve
CGCGATAGGCAACGATCGGTGTTGTATTGGTGACGACCGAAGTGGTGCGACATTCGATGTTAGGAATGGCGTACACACCACTTGACATCGGACGAGTCATGAATGGCGCCAAGATGGTGCCCATGTCGGCGAATCCGCCAGAATCTTGAATGGCGTGCAACTGGTAGTGCGTTACTTTGCCTTCTTTGGTTCCACCAATGGTGATGTACTGCAACTGGGCGCGGCCATGACCAAGAGCCATCATTGATTCGGTTCGGGTCTCGCGCCACTTCACGGCACGACCAATCTTCTTTGCGATTACGCCGAGCAACAACTCTTCGGGGTATGCACCGATCTTGGCACCAAATCCGCCGCCAACATCAGGGGTCAAAATATGCACGAGTTCTTTGTCAACTCCGTTGGCTGCCGCAATCGGATCAACGCCACCTTGTGCGTGCTGCGTTGACAACCATTGCGTCAAACGTCCGTCGGCTCCCCATACAGCAGCGGCTCCGCGAACTTCAAGCGGGCACGGTGCAACGCGCTGATTCATGAAACGACCCTTCACAACTACTTCGCAACCTTCAAAGTAGGCGTCACCAGTGTTGTCAGGAATACCGAGCACGGTTGTGTCGAAGACTACGTTGCTTCCGGCTGATTCGTAAATGAGTGTTGAACTCACCATCGCGGCCTCAACATCAACGAACGCTTCGAGATAGTCATAATCAATGATGATTGCTTCGGCAGCATCTTCGCCTTGTTCGCGAGTTTCGGTGACGATGGCGACCACGGGCTCGCCGACGTAACGAACTTTGTCACTTGCGAGAAGTGTGCGCGCAACCATCGGATTGAATGCTGCGGGGACGGGCTGCAGCGCGAGTGATTCAGCGGTGAAGACCGCGATGACACCAGGCATTGCTTCGGCCTCAGATGTGTCAATGGAAAGGATGCGAGCATGCGCAGCTGATGAGCGCGCGTACGTCACATGAACGGCGCCAACAAGACGCTCTTCTTCAAACAAGTCGTCAACGTACTTGCCGCCCGTTGTCAAAAACTTTGGATCTTCTTTGCGAAGAACTCGTGTGCCAAGAATGCTGCTACCGGTCACGTCTAAACCCCCGTGGACATCAACTGAGAACTTCTCTCAGCACTTGCGACCTTACTCCGAGCAAGCCGACCGTGTCACGGTCGAAACAGGGTTTATGGGGTGCTGACAGGGACTTCGGCGACGATCGGCGCGGCAGTCATGGCGGGCGCCTCGGTGGTGATCGGCGCCGCCGTTGTGTCGGGAGCATTCTTGGCCGCCTCGGCTGCGGCCTTCATGGCGGCATCGTTGACTTTGACCGAAATGATCTGGGTGACGAGATCGTATGGCCAGCCCGTGGGGAGATTGATGGGGGCGGTGGCTTCGCCGACGATTTGCTGACGGGCTTCGCCAGCGACCACAAATCCCAGCTCTTCGCGGGCGGCATCTTGAACGCCTTCGGGGGTTTTGAGTCGGTCAACTTCGGTTTGAAGTTCGTCGGTGGCCTTCTTGATGGTGTCGAGTTCAGATTGCCGACTATCGATTTCGGTGCGTTGCCCGAACCATGAGGTCAAAGGCAGGACCAAGAAAGAGTTGCCAAACGAAAAGACCACCACTAAAAATCCGAGCAGCAACGCCACTCGACCCAGAAATTTAGGAACGATGCGCTCAGAGCGAGGGGTGGGGCGGGTGAGATCTGAGACCGCAGCAATTTTTGATCGGGCAGTCTTTCGAACGCCCTTTTTGGCGGCTGCCTTCGTTGCTTTGCGCAACCGGCCCGGCGAGCGCGGAATGCTAGAAGTCTTGTTGCCGCGAGCCATCCCTACATTCTGCCCGTTTTGGCGCCTCAAGTGGGATCATCCCCAACTCGATGGGGTGTGGGCGAGTTGTCTCAGGCCAAAGGAGCAAGCGCGGCGCGTCCGCGGAATGCCGCAGTTTCACCAAGCTGTTCTTCAATGCGCAACAACTGGTTGTACTTGGCGACGCGATCACTACGAGCAGGGGCGCCCGTCTTGATCTGTCCGCAATTCGTTGCGACTGCGAGGTCGGCGATTGTTGCATCTTCGGTTTCGCCACTGCGGTGACTCATCACACTGGTGTAGCGATGACGCGATGCAAGTTCCACGGTCTCGAGAGTTTCGGTCAAGGTGCCGATTTGGTTGACCTTGACGAGAACGCTGTTGCCAACCTTGCGCTCAATGCCCATCGCTAAACGGGCCGCATTGGTGACGAACAAATCGTCACCGACAAGTTGAACTTTGGTGCCGAGTTCGTTGGTGAGTGCACTCCAACCGTCCCAGTCATCTTCGGCCATGCCGTCTTCGATGGACACGATGGGGTAGGTGCTGACAAGACGTGCCCAGTAGGCAACGAGTTCATCGCTTGACAAAACTTTCCCTTCACCGGCTAAGTGATAACGGCCGTCTTTGTAGAGCTCGCTCATGGCCGGATCAAGTGCGATGGCAATGTCGGTTCCTGGAGTAAAGCCTGAAGCGGTAATGGCCTCCACCAAAATCTTGATTGCATCTTCGTTGGTCGCGAGGTTTGGAGCAAAGCCACCTTCGTCGCCAACTGCAGTCGACAAACTCTTGCCGTGCAAGATCTTTTTGAGTTGGTGGTACGTCTCGGTTCCCCAACGAAGTGCTTCACGGAAACTTGGTGCGCCAACGGGCATGATCATGAACTCTTGAAGATCGATGGTGTTGTCGGCATGGGCGCCACCATTGATGACATTCATCATGGGGACAGGAAGAACATGCGAGTTGGGTCCACCGACGTAACGCCACAATGGAAGCCCGAGTGAATTGGCTGCTGCTTTAGCAACAGCGAGACTGGTTCCGAGCATTGCATTTGCACCTAGGCGAGCTTTGTTGGGTGTGTCATCAAGATCTTTGAGCACGATGTCGACCATGCGTTGTTCGAGAGCATCGCAGCCAACGAGTGCACTTTCAATTTCGCCGTTGACGAAACCGACCGCCGTCAGAACTCCTTTGCCGCCATAACGACGACCACCGTCGCGCAATTCGACTGCTTCATGTTCGCCAGTGCTTGCGCCAGACGGAACCATGGCACGACCTCGTGCTCCTGAATCAAGTTCAACCTCAACCTCGACGGTGGGGTTGCCGCGGGAGTCAAGAACTTCTCGTCCAAAAATGCTGATGATCTCGGTCATGAACCCAAACTAGTGAAACCAGTGCCCAAACCCCTCAGGCATCAGTGTGTCGTTCAGCATTTTGTCGCTGAATATTGCTGACTTTTCGTAAGGCGACCTCGGGATCAACCCCTCGGCGGCGACATTCGGCCACAACTTCAAGCAAATGCATTCCAAGATCGGCGATGTCGCCGAGCTCGTGAGCACCAGGGTTGGGCAATTCGATCGGTACGCCAGCCTTGTTGGCCCGCTTCAAAATTGCCGAGGCATAGGCCAATGAACCAGTCGCTTGAGGGATGCCATCAAATAGTCCAGCCACGATTCCTTTGGCGGCTTTTTCAGCCTTTTTGATGTCATCCCATGATTTCACGAGGGCGTCAGATCCGACCGCAGAATTTTCGTTAGGAGCGAAGACATGCGGATGGCGGCGCACCAATTTTTCGTGAATGCCCCGTGCGACATCACCCATGGTGAAGCGACCTTCTTGTTCGGCAATCGCGGCATGAAATTCAATTTGATACAACAAGTCGCCGAGCTCTTCGATGAGATGTTCGTCGGTGTGCGCATCGTCAATGTCAAGTGCCGCGATGGCATCAACGACTTCATATGTCTCTTCAAGCAGATAGGTCGTGAGTGTTTGGTGAGTTTGTTCACGATCCCACGGGCATTCACGGCGCAATGTGCGTGCCAGTTCGTGAAACGCGATGAGATCTTTTCCAACTGGTGCGCGTAACTCAGGAATATAGATCGACGTTAAATGATCAGCCTCAATACTGTGATCGAGTTCGCTCCACGCAACAGTCATCACCACTTCGTCGGGCAAACCAAGATGATGCAAGATGACGACCGGCATGTCGTCATTGCTCACGTTGTCGGTATCTTCGGCGGCAAGTTTGATATCTGATAACACCCAGTTGGCATGACAGTGTGCAACGAGAAGTGGTCCGGTCAATCCCGCTGCTGCTGTTGCAAACTGGTGACCGTCAATGAGTCGCACACTGTGTTCGATCGGATCAATGCCAAGTCGTGCCCAAGCAATTTCTAGAAAGCCCATCGCTGGGTTCACGATGCATTCGATGCGATCATCTGACATGAGCAGGCGAACGGTTCGCTCAAGAATCAATGGTGACCCTGGCACTGCATACAAGATTTCGCCATGTTGAATTGCTGCAGCAATGAGATCGTTGGCGATGCCGATGTAGACATCGTCAAAAGTTCCGGACGTTTCGTAGCGTTCGTCAAAAGTAATTGCATCAACAACTAAGTGGGCGCTCGGGTGTTGTGCGGTTCTCAAGAAACGGTGCTGATGAGCAGAGATTCTTTGGCGAGTGTGATCGGTGATGTATTCATCGGCTGAGGGACCCAGCCCGATGATTTCAATGCGGGGGAGATTAACAAGAGGCATCAGCCGACGGGGACGAGGCCGAGAATTGATGGATCCCAGCGACCATATTCGGGGCTGACCCAGATCTTGGCTTCGCTGAGAACCGCGCGACCAGCTTCAATTGCGCCATTGCCACCGATCACGCTCGCGACATCATCTGCGACATCGTCAAAGGGACGAACAAGAAGCACGACCCAGCCAACTGTGGCGATTTCAAAGGCAGCAGTTGCTTCGCCAACTGTGGCGCCAGCAAGTGCCGTCAAGAACTCGGGAGTGACCTGGTTTTCAAATGCTGCTTGTTCAAGACAACCGCTACCCGTGGTCTGATCTTGCAATGCGCCACCGTTGGCAGATGAGGAGTCAAGCGAAACTTCTTGAGCGATTGCAGCAAAATCTTCGCCGGCATTGAGTCGGGCGCTCACCGCGTCGATCTCATCTTTGGTCTCTACCAAAATCGCACGCAGACAAACTGCACCAGATTGTGCTCCATTTTCGTTATACAGCGATTCAAGGTCGTCGGCGCTCATGACGAATTCTCGGTTGGCAACGCTTTGCGACGCGCTGGCCAAAACATAGAAATCTTGAACAACTTGCGGCGCATCGGCAAAGCCAGGTTCGGCTTGCAACGCTTCAAGTGCAGCACTGCGATCCTCATCAGTGATTTCAACGCCGGCATTCTTGAGCGCAGTCACGATGGCTTGAGTTGAAATCCAGTTCTGCACAATGGCCTGAGCGGCGGCGATATCAAGATTTCCGCTCGACAAGAAGGCCTCGGGAACTGCAGTGGCGTAACCAACGAGCAGATCATCAAATTCGCTATTTGATAATGACTCGTCGTTGAAACGCGCGGCGTCTTTGGTGACCGACGAACACGCCGACGTAGTGGTCATGGCCGTGAGGGCGAGAACTGAAAGAGCGATGAATCGGCGAGGAGTAAGCACGATCATCAAAACTACCCTGCCGACTGGGCGGGGAAGAGTTCGCGCAAGAAATTGACGAGGAAAGAGGCCGGTTCTTGGCCTCGTGGAATGGGGACGACGAGTTGTCGGACGGCTTCTTTGTGAAGAGCCTCGCGTGACAGGCGACGTAAGCGCGCCGTTTCGCTCACTTTCAGATCAATGGGTCCGAGGCGAGCTTGGTGTGTCGCGATATTGAGTTCATTGAGGCCGAGGCGATGACATTCGGCGCGCAGTAAGCCAACCGACAGCAATGTGTCAGCCGGAGTTGGCACTGGGCCGTAACGGTCAACCCACTCATTGCGAATATCGTCAACTTCGTCGGGGGTCGTCACCAAAGCCAGGCGTCGATAAGCCTCAAGGCGCAGTTCTTCCTTGGTGACGTAATCCTTCGGCAAGAACGCGTCGGTTGGAACATCGATACGAATTTCAGAAGGTTCGCGAACAGGTTCGCCTTTCATTTCGCCAACTGCTTCGGTGACCATCTGGCAGTACAGGTCGTAGCCAACTGCGGCGATGTGTCCGCTTTGCGATTCGCCAAGCAAGTTGCCTGCTCCACGAATTTCAAGGTCGCGCATGGCAATCTTGAAACCACTTCCGAGTTCGGTTGATTCACCAATGGTGCGCAGTCTCTCGTACGCATCTTCGGTTAGGACTTTGTCTTTAGGGTGGAATAAATAGGCATAGGCACGTTGGCCACTACGGCCGACGCGGCCGCGAAGTTGGTGCATCTGGCCAAGGCCTAACAAGTCGGCACGTTCAACGACCAAGGTGTTAACCGTTGGCATATCGATTCCGCTTTCGATGATGGTCGTGCACACGAGCACATCAAAATTGCCTTCCCAAAAGTCAACGACAACTTGTTCAAGAGTTCCTTCGTCCATTTGGCCGTGGGCAATTGCGACGCGAGCCTCAGGTACGAGTTCACGAAGTCGTTCAGCGCATTCTTCAATTGATTGCACGCGGTTGTGAACCCAGAAAACTTGACCCTCGCGCAA
>CALPPJ020000082.1 GCA_943325425.2 Bifidobacterium breve
CATTTTCAATATTCAAAATCGGGTAGCCGACCAACTGCCCCGGCCCGTGATACGTGATGTCACCACCCCGTTTTACCGCGACAAAATCTGCGCCGACTTCGGCGGGATCGCATTTCAGATTCTTGTCCAGTTCGGCACGTGGCCCATAGGTAAAGACGTGTGGATGCTCCAGAAGCAACAGGTGTTGATCCCGTCCGTGCTCAAAGAGAGCGGTTTGTAGAGCTAGAACCTCGCGATACGCGACCCTGCCAATCCAGCGGACGCGCAACATGATTTAGAACTCGCTCGACCAATCGCGGGTCTCAAGAATTTCCTTGACTCGCACCAAAAAGTTGGCGGCGTATGCACCGTCGAACGCACGATGATCCCAGCTCATGGCCAAATGACCAACTGGATGAATCGCGATACTCTCGCCACCACCCGGAACATTCACGACGACGGGCTTACGCACTATTGCATCTGTCGACAAAATGGCGACTTGCGGCTGGTTGATGATTGCCATCGTGAGCACCGAGCCCGCTGAACCGTTCTTCGAAATAGTGAATGTGCCACCCTGAATTTCGTCTGGGCTCAATTTGCGACTCTTTGCCCGAGTAGCAAGGTCACTAATTTCTCGGGCGATCGCTCGTAAGCGCTTTCCTTCAGCGCTACGTACAACTGGCACCAAGAGACCTAGACCTTCAATGTCAACCGCAATACCCAGATCAACGTAACGATGAACGATGAGATCGGTTCCGGAAATGCTCGCATTCATGTGCGGGAAGTCCACCAACGCATCAACAACTGCCCGTGAGATAAACGGAAGATACGTCAAGCTGAAACCTTCAGCTGATTTGAATTCGTCTTTCGTCTTGGCCCGAGTGTTGTCAACGTTGGCGTAGTCAACTTCGACAACGCTGAATGCATGCGGGCTCACACTCAATGACATCGTCATATGAGCACCGGTTAATTGACGAATCTTCGACAACGGAACAACGTCGTCACGTTCGCCAGCGCGTACCACTGGTGCCAAAGTAACCCGCGTCGGTGCAACTGATGTAGAGGCAACTGGTGCGGGGCTGACTGCAGCAGGCCGCGCTGCAGGTGCAGCAGCCGGGGCCGAACCGGCGGCGATCTTGTCAATGTGATCGAGAACGTCTTCTCGGGTGATGCGTCCTCCAGGGCCAGTTCCGGCAATGGAGTCAACGTTGAGATTGTGTTCGGTCACCAAACGCCGCACAACAGGTGACAGCAAACGATTGTCGTTGCCAGCAACTGGCGTCGACGCAGCAGGTGCAGGAGTAGTAACGATGGGGGCTGCAACGACGGGCGCAGGTGCTGGTGCTGCAACAACGGGAGCGGCAACCACAGGTGCTGGCGCAGCTTCGACAACTGGAGCAGGAGCGGCGGCAGGAGGCGCAGCAACTACTGCACCCGCATCACCGACAACGCCGATAACTGCACCAACGGGAACGGTCTCACCTTCAGGAACACGAATTTCAGTCAAGACTCCGGCCACAGGCGAAGGAACTTCGGTGTCAACTTTGTCGGTTGACACTTCGAACAAGGGCTCATCGGCGGCAACGGTGTCACCGACCTTCTTGAACCAGCGCGTGATCGTTCCTTCGGTAACAGTTTCTCCAAGTTGCGGAAGGGTTACTTCTGCCATGACATTCCTCTTTCGACTATCGCTCTTGACTAATTCGCTTGACTTATGCGTTCAAACTGCGGCCAGTGAGTGACAGCACAGTCTCACCGAAGAGTTCAGACAAACTCGGGTGGGGTTGAATGAATTCGGCCACTTCATCCACTGTTGCTTCCCAGTTCACTGCCAAGTAGCCACCAGACAACTGCTCGGTCACCCACGGTCCAACCATGTGCACTCCAAGAATCTGTCCAGCTGTGCCGTCGGCATTGCGCTTGGCAACAATCTTCACGAGACCATCAATTTCACCTAAAATCATGGCGCGACTATTCGCTCGGAATTGATGCTTGGCAACGACAACATCAAGTCCAGCGGCCTTGCATGCATCTTCGCCAGGACCAGCCCATGCCACTTCGGGGTGACAGTAAATTGCCCACGGCACGCGGTCATAGGCAATCGGGATCGGACCTTCGCCCAACATGTGCTTCACTGCCAAAATTGCTTCGGCGTATGCAACGTGCGCCAACTGTGGTGTGTTGATGAGGTCGCCAATTGCGTAGACACCAGGTTCTGATGTCAGACACCACGGATCAACCTCGATGAATCCACGGTCGCTCACTTTGACCGCAGTTCCTTGCAAACCAAGCAAGTCAGCAAAGGGGCGACGACCAACCGAAACAATGACGGCATCAACCTCGAGTTGTTCGCCTTCACCAAAAGTCACAACAGTTCCACCCGAAGCGGTTGGGGCATGACTCTTTACTGCGACACCTGTTCGAATATCAATGTTCTTTTTCTTGAACGATTTCACCACAACGTTGGCAACATCAGTGTCGAGACCAGGAAGAATTTTCGGGAGACCTTCCAAAATCGTGACCGCTGCACCAAGGTCAGCGAACGTCGAGGCAAATTCACAACCGATCGCGCCACCACCAATGACAGCCACGCGAGCAGGCACATGATCAAGCATCAACACTTCATCACTCGTCATGATGGGTCCACCACGATCGAAACCAGGAATCGTGCGCGGAACAGAACCGGCTGCCAAGATCACGCTGGCACCTTGTGCGGTTGCCGTTGAGCCGTCGGCCATCGTGATATTCACGGTGCGATTGGCGCCCAGCGAACCAGTGCCGTTGAAGACAGTCACTTTGCGCGACTTACACAATCCGCCGATGCCTTTGACCAGACCGTCGACGATCTTGGCTTTTCGAGCTTGAGTGGTCGCAAAGTTGACTGCTGGCGAACTTGCTTCAATACCAAAATCAGCAGCGTGAGCCACATGACGGAAAACTGACGCCGTTTCTAGAAAGGCTTTGGCCGGAATACATCCACGGTTCAAACAGGTGCCGCCAAGTGCATCTCGTTCAACTAAAGCGACATTCATTCCTGCCGACGCGGCGTAGAGGGCCGACCCGTAACCACCGGGTCCACCACCAATCACCACGAGGTCAAATTGCTCGGCCATCTAGGCCACCTCCGAGAGACGGGCGCGGGTTGCGCTGTGCAGGACTTAACAGTAGTGGTCGCAGGCTGGTTACCGATGAGTAGATGACCCCTGTCATGCAAAGAGTCACGAAAATAACTATTACGGCGCCCACTGGCGCTGTTCCCCAGCCCGGGTATAGGCCACCGCTTGGACAGCTTTCACCGCGGCGAAGCGCAAGACGCACTGAATTGTCGCGGCATCATCAGGAACCACGGTTGATGCATCGCATGCTCCCTCGTCAACCGCTCCAGATGGCTCGAGTACCTTGCCATCCCCCAACAGACGCCACCCATCGATGACTAGATCACCAGCAACACCACTCATTTCAATCGCGACGGAGATGCCCTGATCACTCTCGTTAATGGCAAGGACCGTTGCTGTCATGTCACCGATCGTGGCGGCGACTCCGAGTTTGTTGACGGGAACCTCAGTCCGGTCAGTGGCAACTTGGAATAGCTTGAATCCCCCAGCCAGCAAAATCATCAGACCGCAAGCGATCGAGAGCAAGATGAGGTTGCGGGTTTTCATAGCCCTGTAATCCTAGGGTTCGTAGGTGCAACGCCAAAATGACTCGCCAAAAGTCTTGTCTCCCGAGTCCCAAGACCAGACAACCCGTGGTTAGAGTCGCATGAGTGTCTACAGATGACGAGTCAAGTCAACAGGTCCAATCCGAGCATCTAGCCGAAGGGACCGATCCTGTTCATTCCGGTGGTCACGGCCCCAAGGTCGGTATGGGCGCACTTGCACTTGGTGCCCTCGGCATTGTGTATGGCGACATCGGCACTTCACCGCTCTACGCATTTCGCGAAGCATTCGAACACCACCATCTCGACGCCACCAATGAAGTCAATGCTCTCGGTGTCGTGTCGATTGCTTTTTGGGCACTGGTCATCATCATTTCAATTAAGTATTTGACGTTCATGATGCGCGCCGACAACCACGGCGAAGGTGGCATTTTGGCGCTCACCGCCATGATCATGCCTAAGGGTGCAGGCAGTCGAAAGATTTCATTTGCCGTTGCTCTAGGAATTTTCGGGACGGCCCTCCTCTACGGAGATGGCTTGATCACTCCAGCCATTTCGGTTCTCAGCGCCGTGGAGGGTGCCAAAGAAGCAACAACAGCCCTCGACAGTTTCATCATTCCGATCGCGGTCGGAATCTTGGCAGTTTTGTTCTTGGTTCAAAAACGCGGCACCGGTGGTATCGGCCGCGTTTTCGGCCCGATCATGGTCGTCTGGTTCGGAACATTGGCCGCCCTTGGCCTCAATCAAGTTATTCAGCGTCCGAGCGTGCTCAAAGCAATTAACCCCATCTACGGTTACGACTTTTTTGCCGCCTCACCAATGACTGCATTCTTGACTCTGGGTTCAATTTTTCTCGTCGTCACTGGAGGCGAGGCTCTGTATGCCGATATGGGTCACTTCGGTCGACGTCCCATCCAAATTTCCTGGTATTGCTTCGTCCTCCCAGCTTTACTCCTCAATTACTTCGGGCAAGCCGCCCTCATTCTCGGTGACCCCGAGGCAGTTGAGCGTCCCTTCTTCAAACTCGCACCCGATTGGGCCATCGTGCCCTTAGTCATTCTCGCAACGATGGCCACCGTTATCGCCTCTCAGGCACTCATCTCTGGAGCTTTCTCGCTCACCGTTCAAGCCGTACAACTTGATTACCTGCCCCGCGTCAAGATTCAACACACCTCGTCTGCTCATCGCGGACAGGTCTACGTACCGCTCGTGAATTGGATGCTCATGATTGGTTGCATCGGTCTCGTGCTCACATTCCAATCGTCCAAAAATCTTGCGGCCGCTTACGGAATCGCAGTGACATCAACAATGGCCATCACCACCATGTTGTTCTATATTTTGGCCGTTAATAGTTGGAGCTGGTCGAAGCCAAAAGCACTCGCAGTCACCATTCCGCTACTCACTATCGACCTCGCATTTCTTGGCGCCAACATTCCCAAGATTCCCCATGGCGGCTGGTTCCCATTGCTCATTGCGGTCGGACTTCTTGTTCAGATGATGACGTGGCGCAAAGGCCGCCAATTGGTCGCTGCACGTATTCATCGTGGCGAACGCCCCATCGTTGAAGTACTCGATGAATACGCCAAGGTTGCACGAGTTCCTGGAACTGCCATCTTCATGTTCAAAGATCTCGGCAAGGCTCCCCCAGCACTGGTGAATAACCTCAAACACAACAAGGTGCTACACAAGTGCACGCTCATTGTGGCTGTTGAAACTGCCGAGATTCCGCGAGTGGAAGCTTCGCATCGATCCGAAGTCACCAAAGTTGAGCCCGGCGTCTTCCAAATCTTGTTGCGTTTTGGATTTACCGAAGAACCAAATGTTGTGGAAGCTCTTGAAACAATCAACGAGCGCGGTTACGAGTTTGATCTTGAAGACACAACATTCTTCTTAGGTCATGAATCGATCATTGCCGGCAAGGTCCCAGGCATGCATCCATGGCTAGAACACCTTTTTGTCCTGCTCAATCGTGGAGCTGACAGCGCCGGCCGCTTCTTCAATTTGCCCAATGACAAAATTTTCGAAGTGGGCTCACACGTCGAAATCTAGAAATTCCCGTGCTGGTCGTTTGACAGCGCTCCCCGTTTCATGTGTAAACACAGCAAAATCGTCGCATCTGTCACGCTTCAATCGATGCAGAATCAGACATGACCACATCGTGAGTCGTAACCTGCACACATGAGCACACGTACGATTGCCATCACCGGAGCCACTGGTCTGATCGGATCAGCATTGACGCGTCATTTCCAGTTGCAAGGAGACCGCGTCTTACAATTCACGCGTACCGGACAGTCGTCAAACACGACGATCGCCTGGAACCCCGCGACCGGATCCATTGATTCGGCTCAACTCAGCGGAGTTGATGCAGTCATTCACATGGCAGGCGCCGGAATCGGCGACAAGCGTTGGACTGACGAATACAAAAAGGAAATTCTTGACAGCCGAGTCAAGGGGACCAAACTCCTTGCTCAAGCAATGTCTGAAACCCAAGACGGTCCCAAGGTTTTGCTTTCGGGTTCAGCCATTGGTATCTACGGTGAGTCTTTAACGACCGAATTCAACGAGCAGTCCGCCGTCGGCAATGGATTCCTCGCGGACGTTTGCGCTCAATGGGAGTCCGCCACCGAAAGTGCTTCCCGCGCCGGAATTCGGGTCGCCCACCTCCGCACCGGAATCGTACTCAGCCCACAAGGCGGCGCGCTCGCCAAACTACTCCCCCTCTTCAAACTGGGAGCTGGTGGGAAAATGGGATCTGGCAAACAATGGCAAAGTTGGATTTCTATTGACGATGAGGTCGCCGCCATTGATTATTTGCTCACTGCGAATGTCACCGGAGCTGTCAATC
>CALPPJ020000083.1 GCA_943325425.2 Bifidobacterium breve
ATCGTCGCCCAATTTAAAGGTGAAGCTCAATTCGTTGAATTAGACGCAGTCAACTTCCGCGCCCATCTCAAAGCATCTGGGCGCGACATTGGCGGCAAGGGCAATGCCTCTGCGACAATCACAGCCCAACTCACACCCATCACCCCAACAAGCACGTCCGTCAACGTCGTGACCGATCTCGCCATCACCGGCAAGGTCGCACAATTTGGACGCGGCGCACTTGCTGACATCAGTGAAAAACTCATCGCTCAATTTGCTGACAATTTGAACGCGTTGATTGATCGAGAAGGCGGTGCACCAGCACCTTCAGCCAGTGCGCCAGTCACTGCTACTTCGGCCACCGAAACACCGGTCGCCGGCAAGGTCACCGATGCTTCAGCCGAAGAGCCCAAGATTCGTAAAATTGAAGGCCCCGCCGCTGAACCGTTGAACCTTCAATCGGTTGCTGGTGGCGCCATGATGAAGCGACTTCTTCCTATCGCTGGAGCAATCTTGGGTGTGCTCTTGTTCATCGTGCGTCCGTTACGCCGCCGTCGCAATCGCGAGAGTTGAACAACGACCTCATTGCCAGTCCTCACGATCGAGAGTTAGTCACCCAACTTCTCGGACGGGAGCCACATAGTGCTTTTGCTGTTGTCGTTCGCGATAGCACTGGAATTCCTGTCGTCATTAAGAATGCCCCATTTCTCGCCGATGGCACACCGATGCCAACGCTGTATTGGTTGTGTTCTCCCGAAGTATTAGTCGCAGTCAGTCGTCTTGAAGCAGTGGGCGGAGTCAACGACGCCGAAGCGCAAGTTGATTCCAACGAACTTGAAGATGCCCACCGGCGTTACCAAGCCGAACGTGACGCTTATATTCCTAGCGATCATGTTGGCCCTCGCCCATCGGGAGGTGTCGCTGGCACGCGCATCGGCGTGAAGTGCCTACACGCTCATTACGCGTGGCATCTCGCAGGTGGCGATGATCCAGTCGGTCGCTGGGTTGCCGAACGTATCGAGAGACAACACGTTGAGACACCTGAGGGAAATTTCTCAAGGGGCAACGTGGCCGCAATTGATATTGGAACAAACTCAACCAATCTGCTCATCGTTGATCACACTGGAAAAACCCTTGAACGGCAAGTCAATGTGACCCGACTTGGTCGGGGCGTTGACAAGACTCGGACATTGTCACCAGACGCCATTGATCGAACTATTGAATGTCTCGCGAAATATCGCGAACTTCTTGATGCTCATGGTGCACCTCGCTTGCGAGTTGTTGCATCAAGTGCATCACGCGACGCAACCAATCGTGATGACTTCTTTGATCAAGCCGAACAAGTCTTGGGTGTGCGACCCGAGTTAGTAAGTGGCGAAGAAGAAGCTCGCCTTGCTTACCGTGGCTGCACATCACATGTCGATGTTGACAAAAACGGTCACCTCATCATTGACATTGGCGGCGGATCAACTGAACTCATTGTGGGCACAACGCAGATATCGCTCGCGCACAGTATTGATGCCGGCGCGGTGCGCATGACCGAACGACATCTTCAACATGATCCGCCGCTTCCCGAAGAACTCTTGAATACCATCGGCGAAGTTCAAGATTTGTTTGACGACGTCATACGAGCCAGCCCCTCCATTGCCCAGGTTCAACAGATCATCGGAACAGCCGGAACAATCGTCACTATTGCCGCAGTTGAACTCGGCCAACAAGTATTTAATGCCGATGAACTCCATGGCTTTCGACTGACGCGTGAAGCAATCGAAGATGTCTTCCGCACATTGGCGACCGAGTCGCTGAGTGATCGGATTCATAACCCTGGATTACCTCGCGACCGAGCCGATGTCATCGTTGGTGGCTGCTGTGTGCTCGTCGCCTTGATGCGCACCCTTGATGCAGACGAATTGATTGTCTCAACAAACAACATTCTTGATGGAGTTTGTGCTGAACTGCTGAGCAACATATGAGCACTTTTGATTCCCACCCAGCTCGCGCCAATGCGGGCCTTCGGTTATATGGCCGTCGTGTCTTAATGCGTCCATTGGTGCCATCTGATTTTGCCGCTTGGTCTGATGTACGGCGACGCAACCGCCAATGGCTCACCATTTGGGAGCCGCAAAGAATTAAACACGCACCCGATCCAGAAACCGATCGCGATGCGTTTAGTGCACGGTGCAGCATTCGCGATCGCGAGCGGCAAAACGGTACGGCCTACACCTTCGGGCTCTTTGTCAACCAAAACTTTGCCGGCGAGGTCAACCTCAATTCCGTGCAACGCGGCGCGTTAATGACCGGAACGATTGGCTACTGGATTGATCAAGCCCAAGCCGGACAGTCATACATCGCCGAAGGTGTCGTGGTGATGTGCCGTTACGCGCTCGAAGATCTTGGCTTACATCGCATCGAGATTTGCATCGTTCCACGAAATAGCAACAGCCGACGAGTCATGGAAAAACTCAACATCCGTGACGAAGGCACCGCACTTCGATTCCTAGAGATCAACGGTGTTTGGGAAGATCACGTGCGTTACGCGATCACCGCCGAAGAATGGAATGAACGGCGCGACGAACTATCGGAACGCTGGTTTTAGCTCCTTGCTCAATCAGGCTGATTGAGCAAGGTTGCGATATGCGGCAGCCTTTTGGCGACGCACGGTCGTACGACGCTTCCATTCCTTGACCTTCCAGTGTCGCAAGTTGCGAGCATGGTCAAGTTTTTTCACTGCTTTCTCGGCATCGTGATGGTGGAGCGGTTTCCACTCGGCCCCCGGTTCAATCACATCGTCAGGTTCGACTCCGTGACTCACCAACTCGGCCAACTCGTGAAGTTCACTGTTGACACGATGTCGTTCGCCGTGGGCGTGGGCCCGCTGCTCGGCTCTCGGTAGCGGTACCGCTTCCTGACTTCGATGGCGCTTGCTCATTCGGTCCTCCTTACAGGCTCCGTTGAACTCCCCTTAAGTGAACCGTACAACAATTCAAGGAAAAAGCAAGTCACTTCATTCGGGACGTTCGTCCCAAATCTGTCCTGATTTCAGCGGCTCTTATGTGACCGAACTATTTCTTGGATGAGATCTGATTCTGCAAGGCCGTAATGCGTTCAGCGAACCATGGTTGACGGGTGCTCCACAACTGCGGTGTTAATTCCCGCTCAACCGCCACTACATGTTCTGAAACATCAGCCATGGCCTGAATGGTCTTTTTCGTTTCGATCACCAATTCACGTGGAGCCGACGCTGCTCGGACTGCCATTGCATGCGCAACGCTTTGTAACTGGTCATCATCAACACATCGATGCACGATGCCAAGTCGTTCTGCCTCTGCACCGTCAACAACTTCGCCAAAAATCACTGTTGCCATAGTTGTTTGTGGTCCGGCGATGCGACGCAGCATCCAGGTGTGCCCACCACCGGGATGAATGCCGATTTGCAAGAACCGCGTGTCGAACTTTGCACGACGGGCCGCAATACGAACATCACAACCAAGAGCCAAGTTCATTCCTGCTCCAACGGCAGCGCCGTTAACCGCAGCCAAAGTTGGCAATGGACTACGAGCAATACGCAAGAAACCTTCGTAGATATTGCCGAGGCTTTCTGCTGAACTTTGTTGCAGGTTGCCAAGATTCGCTCCTGCACAAAATGCTGGAGCCGTGCCCGTCACAACGATGGCACCAACATTGCTGTCGTTCTCAATGCGGTCCATCGCCGAAATTATCTCGGCCACAAGTGGAGCGGTCAAAGTGTTGCGCTCACCTGGATTGTTCAAAGTGATTGTCGCAACGCCATCGGCGATGTCCAGTAATACGAGAGAGTCGTTAGTTGTCACCCCAATAGTCTCGCAGAATGATCGTTCGGTTCTGATATCCAAACGGTTCAAGGCAATAAGGTGAAGACATGTCCACTGACCCGACGTCGCAAGTCGTCCCCGACCGCAAAAGTCGACCCGCTGCCACCGTGATTTTGACTCGCGAAAGCGGGAGTGTTGATTGTGGATTTGAGGTCCTGATGTTGCAACGCAGTACCGTCGGGGCGTTTGCTGGAATGTGGGTCTTCCCAGGTGGCCGCATTGACGACGCCGATGCGGGTGAAGACGATCTTTCAAAAGCCCGATCTGCCGCTGTACGTGAGGCTGCCGAAGAAGTAGCAGCCGCCATTGAGCATTCATCGCTATCGGTATGGAGTCACTGGACTCCCCCGTTAAATGCCCCGGCTCGATTCACCACCTGGTTTTTTGTTGCGCCGTGGGCCGGCGAACAGGTTGTTGTCGATAATTACGAAATCGTTGACCATCGGTGGATGGCACCGGATCACGCTTTGACCTCGGGGATACCCATGGCACCACCAACCATCGTGACATTGCACGAACTCTTAGAAGCTGGCGGTCACGATGCCATTCACCGCGGACGCGTCGACCCGCCTGCCTACGTGACCCGCCCAGCAGTGGCCGCAGATGGCTCATCAATTTTCTTATGGAGCGGAGACGCCGGCTACGAAACTGGCAACCCCGACCTACCTGGACCACGAAATCGCCTGTTGCTTCCTGAAGGTTTTGGTGGGCCAGTGTTCGAGTACATCCGCTCTGCTTAGAAGACTGACATTCATCGGGTTGTAGCGTCATAGCTAATGCTTGACCATGTGTTCACCGATGTCATTAGTGCGTTGCGCGATGCATTTGAAGGAGCATTTCTTGAACGTCAAGCGTTCGAAGAGCACTTTCAAGTTGATATTCAACTCGGTGATGTCAGTTGGGAAACCAGTTACGGTTTGCCTGGCGAAGGGCAACCACCGCGCATCGTTGCCCACATCTCTTTTGATTGGCCGTCATGGAGCCAGACCGCGTATCGCAAGTGGTACGTTGACGAATCAATTGACGAACTTCCGGCAATTGAAATGGAAATCGTTCTTCGTATTCAACGCATTCGAGACAATCCAGATCTCGCTGCGGTTCGCTCGATCTTGCCCGAAATGAGTCCACTCATTGGCAATGGTCGCCTTGAACGCGCTGGTCTCACCGTCGAAGCAACATTCTTAGACGACATCAGCCCAGCAGAACATGCTGTCGAGGCAACGTACGAAGGCATGTATGAACTTGCCGAAGAATCATTGGCAGATGGCGCTAGCACATTGCTTGATGAACACTTTGGCGCTCTCGGTGGATGGGTCGCAGCAACGTTGGTCAAACTCGGCGATATCAAATACTCATTTCTTCCTGCCGATACACCCGACAACGAATAGTTCTTCAGCACATCAACAGAAAGATCGTCATGACCCTCATCACTTCTGCCGACAGCGTTGTTCTTCTTGAGATCAGCGAACGCATTGCAACAATTACTCTCAATCGCCCATCAGCCCGCAACGCGCTTTCGACTGAAGTTTTAAAACTTCTTCCCCAACTCATGAAGCAGGCTGATGCATCTGACGACGTCGATGTCATCATCCTCACCGGAAGCGACCCCGCCTTTAGTGCGGGACTTGATCTCAAAGAACTCGGATCGACCGGCGACAATCTCGGTGCAGGCACCGGAGCCGATGGTCGACCCAATGCCGACGGAATCCGCGGACCATTCCCCGCCTTGAAGAAACCTCTCATCGGTGCAATCAACGGCGTTGCGGTCACCGGCGGATTTGAACTCGCGCTCAACTGTGATTTCTTAATCGCTTCGGAGAACGCAAAATTTGGCGACACTCACGCTCGCGTCGGAGTGATGCCTGGCTGGGGTCTGACGGTTTTGCTTCCGCAGGCCATCGGCGTTCGTCGAGCTCGCGAAATGAGCTTTACCGGTAATTTCATGTTGGCTCCTGAGGCCTACGATCGCGGACTGGTCAATCACGTAGTGCCCCACGCCGACTTAATCCCGTTTACCCGCCAAATTGCCCGAGATATCGCCGGAAACGATCAACCGGGGGTTCAACAGATTCGGGGTACGTACGCCGAAATCCATGCTGAAACCGTTGGTTGGACTATTGAGGCCCGCGACGGCGCAGTATGGCGCAAAGAGCAGTTCTCCACTGAAAAGGTTGAAGAACGTCGTCGTGCCATCCAAGATCGCGGTCGTCAGCAGTAAGTTCGCGCGCCAAATGTTCAGCCACGCGTCACATTTGGGCGTTCTATGGCCATTCTGAGGTCGTGTAACCTTTGCCTACCGTTCGTTTGGCATTCCCGCCAATCGATTTAGGGGAGGAAAAAATATGCGTAAGAATGCACGATTGCTGGCAGCATCAATTGCCGCACTCAGCCTCTTCGCTGCCGATTGTGGCGGCGACGACAGTGGCACAACAACCGAAGCTCCGGCGGGCAGCGAAGCACCTGCAGGCAGTGATGCACCAGCAAGTGGCATCATCGCTGGCGTCGCTTTCGACACCGGCGGCCGTGGCGACGGAACATTCAATGACTCAGCAGCAACTGGTGGCGAGCGTGCCGCGAGTGAACTCGGTGTAGAGATCAAAGAACTTGAAGC
>CALPPJ020000084.1 GCA_943325425.2 Bifidobacterium breve
AAAGGTGCCGATATGGGTATGCCAAGTTGGCGGTTCGACAATTCTGTCAATGCGCGAAAACTTAAATTTCATCGGACATTCGCGATACGTCGTGATAGACGATGGCGACAGATACTCCGGCGTTTCAAACATGTGTTCAGTCTGTCACTTGGCTGTGGCAGTTTTGGGGAGACCCCCACACTGAATTAAATGACGGGCTATTTTGCCAGTTGCAAAGCTGCTTGTGAAGCGTCAATCAACCAGCTCGGCCAGACTCCAACAAGCAAAGTGAAGAACGCTGATCCAGCCACCACAATTCCAGCAGTGAACGGAACCTGGATGGCTTCACGCTTATCGTCGCCCGACTCTTCATCGCTCAACCACATGCTGATCATGATGCGCAAGTACAAGAGAGCCGCAATCACCGAAGCAACCATGGCAATAATTGCTATGGCATAACTCTGATTTGCTGCGGCGGCCTGAATGACTCCGAACTTAGCGATGAAGCCCGAGGTCAGCGGCATTCCGGCCTGAGCCAACAAGAAAACCGTCATCGCGAGAGCAAGTGCAGGACGCTCTTTGCCAAGGCCGCGGAACGAACCGATATCGCTGCCATTGTCGCCGGTACGAGTCACGAGCGACACGACCGTAAACGTCCCGATGACCAAGACCGAATAAATCATCAAGTACATCAACGTGGCGGGTAATCCATCAACATCGCCACTATGTCCGATTGATTCAATACCAATCATCATGAAACCAGCATGGCTAATTGACGAGTACGCCAACATGCGCTTGACATCGGTTTGAACAACTGCGAGCACCGAGCCCACTACCACGGACAAGATTGCAAGGACCCAAATCACTGGGCGCCAATCTTCGGCACGGGTCGGTAACGCGATCGTGACAACTCGAAGCAGTGCTGCGAAAGCCGCAAACTTACCGACCGAGGCCATAAAAGAGGTGACCGGCGTTGGTGCACCTTGATACACATCGGGAGTCCAGAAGTGGAATGGCACGACAGCAACTTTGAAAGCCAAACCGACGATGAGCAATGCGATGCCGGCGAGCAACATTGCGTCGTCACCATTGACAAATACTTCGGTTGACAAAACGTTGCCGATACCCGAGATATTGGTCGTTCCAGTTGAACCGTAAATCAACGCAATGCCATACAAGAAGAAGGCCGACGCAAATCCACCAAGAATGAAGTACTTCAATCCACTCTCTTGGCTATCAGCACGACGACGATGACTCGCTGCCAAGACGTACAGCGCAATCGACAAAGTTTCCAGACCAAGGAACAACACAATCATGTCGTTTGAAGCCGTCATGATCATTGCACCTAGGGCCGCACAGACATATAGCGCGTACACCTCGGGGCCTTCAAGGCCTTCGCGGCGCAAGTATTCGGCGGTTGACAAAGACACCAATGCCAAAGCTCCGGCGATACCGATCCAACAGAACATGGTGAAGTGATCAATTGAAAGTGCATTGTTGATGATGATGCGCGAGCCATCCTGATTGATGTCGTGCCAGATAAACATCTCGACAATGATTGCGGCAACGGCCAACTCAACTGTGCCGATGGCGTACCACGCTCGTGGCCACACTCGCGTCAAAGCAGCAACCACCAAATTGATCATCATTCCGCCAAGCAAAATGATGAGCGGAGTAATTGCTAACCAATCAATTGCCGGGTAAGTCATGGTTTGAGCGCCCATCAGCCCTCTTCCCCTTCGTGAGATTCAATCTCCACAGCGTGGGGAGCAACATAACCCGTCTTCTCTTCAACGCGTTCCAAAATTGCTTTCACACTGGGTTCTATTCGATCAAGCATCGGCTTCGGGTAGACACCACAGAAGATGATGAGTCCGATAAAGGGCAGCAACACCAGACCCTCGCGTAAACGGAGTTCACGGAATGTTGAGTTTGCCTCATCGGGCTCGCCGTGGAAGACCCGCTGGTAAGCCCATAGCAAATACAACGCTGCCAGGATGACGCCGGTCGCGGCAACAACGACCCACCAACGAGCAGTGTTGAACGAACCAATCAAGATCAAGAATTCGCCGACAAAGCCATTCAGACCAGGCACACCAATGCTCGACAACATGACGACCATAAAAGCTGCTGCAAAAATCGGGGCCACTTTTTGCAGACCCTTCAATTCTGAAATCAGGCGCGTATGACGTCGTTCGTAAATCATTCCGACGAGCAAGAAGAGAGCACCAGTTGATACGCCGTGGTTAATCATTTGCATAACGCCACCACCCATCGCTTCAGCAGTAAATGCAAATGTGCCGAGAACAATGAAACCAAGGTGAGCAACTGATGAATACGCAACCAGTCGCTTGAGGTCTTTTTGCATGGTTGCAGCAATAGCACCCCAAATGATTCCGATGACCGCAAGAGTCAAGAAAATCTCGCGACTCCACAGAGCAGCTTCGGGGAACAGGTACACACCAAAACGCAACAGACCATAAGTACCAAGCTTCAGCAATACGCCAGCCAAAATGACCGAGCCGCCGGTTGGTGCTTGCGTGTGGGCGTCGGGCAACCACGTATGCAACGGGAACAATGGAACTTTGACGGCAAAGGCAATCGCGAAAGCAAAGAACAGCCAACGACCGGTGCTGGTCGCGAAGTTAGCGCCTTCGGCAATTTCGACTAAGTCAAAGCTCACATGACCGAGATCGTTTTTCGCCAACAAAGCGGTCGTGACGATTCCGACCAACATGAAGGCCGATCCAACCATGGTGTACAAGAAGAACTTGGTTGCTGCGTAAATGCGCTGGTCGTAACCCCAACCACCGATCAAGAAATACATTGGCACCAAAACGATTTCAAAGAACAAGAAGAACAAGAACAAGTCAAGGCTCAAGAACGAACCCATGACTCCGGCTTCAAGTAACAAGAGCCAAGCGAGGTAACGCTTTTCGTCATGGTGCGGGTCGCAACCGACGATGACTAATGGGAACAAGATTCCGGTTAAGACAACAAGGAACAACGAGATCCCGTCGACACCTACATGCCAGCCGATATTCCATGAGGAAATCCATTGGTGTTGCGACGTGAACTGATATCCGGCTTCACCAGTCTTAAAGGATGCGAGCATCCACAAACCAAGTGCACCTGTGAACACGGATGTCAACAAGGCAATCAACTTGGTGATTTCAGGACGACGATTAGAACTAATCAGCGTCAAGATTGATCCAATTGCCGGAACCAAAATCAAGGCAGTCAGAATTGGGAACGGGAGTGAACCCTGCGTTTCGCTAGCCAATAATGACATCACAGCACCACTCCTCGAACAAAGAACCACACAAGCAAGGCGACAACGCCTAAGCCCACGGCTGCGGCGTAACTACGCACCGCTCCGGTCTGACCCTTGCGTAAAAAGCCGCCAGCTCCTTGAACAAGTTTGCCGACACCATTGACAGCACCATCAACGATGGTGCGATCGGCCCACGTGATTCCATCAAACGCTTTACGACCAGGTCCACCCATGAAATTTGAAATGCCCTTGTCGTAGAACCAACCCTGCGCCATCACGTTGGGTTCGATGGCTGCGAACTTCTTCTTTGAGTACACCATGTACGACACAGCGATTCCAGAAAGTGCAACGACAATGGCGATGCCCAACAAGATGTACTTGTTTTCATACGCCCACGAATGATGAATATCAGCTTCGCCAAATTCAATGACAGGCTCGAGCCACTTCTCTAGGAAGTGAGTTTTGCTACTGAATGGCAACTGCAGCGCTCCGCCGACGATTGACAATCCAGCTAGTACAACAAGCGGGGCCAACATAACCTTTGGGCTTTCGTGCGGCTTGAAGTCGCCATGTGCGCCGTGCTCTTCACTGTGATCGTTCCATCGCGCTTCGCCGAAGAAGACCATGATCACTTGGCGTGTCATGTAGTACGCAGTCAGCAAAGCGGTAATCATGCCAACGACATAGAGAATCGGGCTCTTAGCAAAGGCGAACAACAAGATTTCGTCCTTGCTCCAGAATCCGGCAAATGGCGGAACGCCCGCAATCGCCAACCAGCCGATGATGAAAGTAAGTGCGGTGACGGGCATGAGCACCCGAAGAGCGCCCATCTTGCGCATGTCCTGTTCGTGATGCATCCCATGAATCACTGAACCAGAACCTAAGAACAACAAGGCCTTGAAGAATGCGTGGGTCACCATGTGGAAGATCGCAGCAACATACGCACCCGAACCGATGGCCAAGAACATGAAGCCCAGTTGGCTCACGGTCGAGTAAGCCAAGACCTTCTTGATATCAGTTTGAGCTACTGCAATGGTTGCGGCAAACAACGCCGTCGCAACACCTACGACAGCAATGATTGTTGGAACCCAATCGTAAGAAATTGCGAGAACTGGATTGATGCGAGTCATCACGAAAACGCCTGCGGTGACCATCGTCGCCGCGTGGATCAATGCCGACACTGGGGTCGGGCCCTCCATCGCGTCAGGTAACCAGATGTACAAAGGCAACTGAGCACTCTTGCCACAAGCGCCAATGAACAACATCATTGCGATACCTGTCGCGGTGACAGCAGAAAGCGCACCCGACTCGGCAGCATGATTAATGCCGGCGTAGCTGAGCGTTCCGGTCGCACCGAAGGCCAAGAACATCGCCATCATGACGCCCCAGTCACCAACACGGTTGGTCACAAAAGCCTTCTTGCCGGCTGTGGCTGCGCTTTCGCGAGTGTGCCAGAAAGAAATCAAGAAGTACGAACACGTACCCACGCCTTCCCAACCAAGGAAGGTGACGAGCAAGTTTTCGCCCATGACCAACATCAACATTGAGAACACGAACAAGTTGAGATACAAGAAGAACTTCGAAAACTTCGGGTCACCGTGCATATAGCCGATTGCGTAGAGATGAATCAGCGAACCGATTCCGGTGACAAACAAGGCCATCGTGATGCTGAGCGGATCAGCCAAGAATGCTAAGTCGACATGCAAAGACCCGATGGGCACCCATGAGAATGCCGTGAGAACGTGATGCCGTTCTTCAGTTGTCTTTGAAAGCAACTCAAAAAAGACTGCGACAGTGACAGCGAATGATGCACCGACCATCGACGCAGCCAAGATTCCGGACTTTGGTTCGCCGAGCAGGCGACCGAATAACAGAATCAAAATAAAGCCAGCAAGTGGCAGTGCAGGAATTAACCAAATGAGATCGAGCATCGTTTACCCCTCAGCCCTTCAACGCCGAAATATCGTCAACGTTGGCGCCCGGACGCTTACGCATAATGGACACGATGATTCCGAGACCGACAACTACTTCCGCGGCGGCAACAACCATCACGAAGAACACTGTGGTCTGACCACCGATATCACCGAGTCGCTTCGCCAGCGCCACGAAAGACAAGTTGACCGCATTCAACATGAGTTCAATGCACATGAACATCACGAGCGGGTTGCGTCGAACCAAAACACCTACTGTGCCGATTCCGAACAAAACGGCCGCAAGCACCATGTACCAGGTTGTAGTTGGTGTTGCCGCAGCAATAAGAGCTGACATCACTGAGACTCCTTTGACGTCGGCTTCACTTTGCGAGTGAGCAAGACTGTGCCGACAACCGCAACAACCAGTAGCACTGACGTCACTTCAAAGGCCACGACGTAATCTCCGAAGACACTTCGCGATAGTTGACGAATATTTGAATCGGGATCGGTCATCGCTGGTTCAGCAATACCGGCCCCGCGAGTTGCTACGACATCACGTGAGGTAATGACAGCCGCAGTCACTAAACCAATCACTCCGAGTCCAACAATGACTGCAAGCGGACGCTGAATTTTGAATGGTTCGGTCTTGATGTCTTCTGTACGGTCGACACCGAGAAGCATGATCACAAACAAGAACAAGACCACGATGGCTCCGGCGTACACAATGACTTGTACTGCGGCAAGAAAGTGAGCTTCTTGTGAAACGAATATGACCGCCACACCAAACAAAGTCAGGATCAGACTTAAAGCCGCGTGCACTGGATGACTACGGAGAACTACTCCGAGTCCGCCCACCAAAATCATGGCGGCAGCAAAAACAAAGACCACTAGTTCCATCAGTGACCAGCCTCGTCTCTCTGATCTTGCGCTGGTTCTGGCGCACGAACGCCATAACCCAACTCGCCGCTCCAGCCAACAACACCTTCAAATGTTGCGTCGCCCGATGGTGCAGTAGCCCGCAACCAACCCGACGTCAAAATGTCTTCGCCTTCACGCCAGTCTTCCCACGGCAACTGTTGTGGCTTACCGTCATCGCCAACAACCAATTCGTCTTTGGTGTAAATGGCATCCTGGCGATTTGTAAACGAGAACTCGAACAACTTCGTTTCGGTGATTGCTTCAGTCGGACATGCTTCGACGCACAAGTCACAGTGAATACAACGCAAGTAGTTGATTTCGTACACGAAA
>CALPPJ020000085.1 GCA_943325425.2 Bifidobacterium breve
AAGCGGGTATCAAGTTCGTCAATGAGGTTCTCTAATCGGGTGACCATTGAAGCTTCAACACACGAAGCACCCGGTGTCAACTTTGAACGGTTTTCTGGCAAGGTCGCCAATTCAGCCATCAACACCCACAAATCGCGCATGATCGGGATCAACAGGGATTCAACCTCAGAACCGTGCCCGGCTTCAGCCCGCACAACTCCCAAAATAGATTGAGCCTCGTCCACCGTGCCATATGCACGTGGCAACACACTGTCTTTAGGAACACGGCCGCCATAAAAGAGACCCGTGGTCCCGTCATCACCATCACGGGTATAAATACTTGGGCGCGTCATGCCCTTGACCCTAGTGCTCGTGAACGAATGACGAGAGATCCACACAACACCTGTCACATCAACTTCAATTGCCCCAACTCGCCCCCGCTCCCTCAGGCACTGTCGCCCGAACGGTAGCGTTAAGCGCAATGTCACGACAGCCTTATCTTTCTGCAGTTAATGAACGCGTCATTGTGTTTGATGGCGCTTTTGGCACCTTCGTCCAAGGCCTCGATCTTGGGCCAGATGACTTCGGCGGCGCCAGCCTTGAAGGCTGCAACGAGTATCTCTGCATCACCCGCCCTGACGTGATTCGCCAGATGCACTCTGCATTCCTTGATGTCGGCGTTGACGTTCTAGAAACCGCCAGCTTCGGCAGCTTCTCAACAGTGCTCAGCGAATACAACATCTCCGACAAGGCCTACGAACTGAACGTGGAGGCTGCGCGACTTGCTCGCGAAACTGCCAACGACTACGAATCACATGGCAAGGCACGCTATGTCGCGGGTTCAATCGGACCTGGAACCAAGTTGCCGAGCCTCGGACATATTCGATTTGCCGAACTTCGTGACGCATACATTGAGCAAGCTCGCGGTCTCATCGTTGGTGGCGCCGATCTTTTCTTAATTGAAACCTGCATGGATCTTTTGCAAATCAAGGCCGCAATGATTGCGTGTCGTCGGGCGATGGTCGCTGAGGGTCGCGAGATCCCGATTCAGGTTCAAGTCACGATGGAAACAACCGGTCGCATGTTGGTGGGTTCTGAAATTGGCGCAGCCCTTACGGCAATCAGCGCTATGAAGCCTGACGTGTTTGGCATCAACTGCGCAACTGGTCCTGCCGAAATGCAAGAGCACTTGCGCTATCTCAGCCAAAACGCTTCGATGCCCATCAGCGTTTTACCCAATGCTGGTTTGCCCAGCATTGTTGATGGCCGCACCCATTACGATCTCACGCCTGCCGAACTCGCCAAATTCCACCATCACCATGTCAACGATCTCGGTATCGGGATCGTTGGAGGCTGCTGTGGTACCACACCTGCGCACCTCAAGGCCGTCGTTGATGCAGTGAGTGGAATGGCTGCACCTAAGCGCACACCCATCATTGAGCCCAGCGTTGCCTCGATCTATTCATCAGTGCCCATGGTTCAAGACAAGTCATTCCTTATTATCGGCGAACGAACCAACACCAACGGTTCAAAAGCATTTCGCGAAGCGATGATCGCTGGCGACTGGGACAACTGTTCAAAGATGGCAACTGAACAAATCCGAGAAGGCGCTCACGTTCTCGACGTGTGCGTTGACTACGTCGGGCGTGACGGCGCCATTGACATGGATGAAATTGCAAGTCGCTTTGCCACACAGGCCAGCGTTCCGCTTGTTCTTGACTCGACCGAACCACAAGTACTTGAGGCTGGCCTCATGCATATTGGTGGCCGCGCCATTTTGAACTCGGCCAACTTGGAAGACGGTGAAGAAGTTGGATGCCGCATGGATCGCGTCTTCAGCCTCGCTCGCGAATATGGCTGCGCCGTGATCTGCCTCCTCATTGACGAGAAGGGTCAGGCCCGTGATGTCGAATGGAAACTTGAAATCGCTCACCGTATTCATCGCATCGCCGTTGACCGTTATGGACTCAGTGCCAGCGACCTTATTTTTGATGCCTTAACGTTCCCACTTTCAACTGGCGACGATGCGCTGCGCCTTGATGCCAAGCACACGATTGATGCCATCAAGCGCATCAAAGAAGAAATCCCCGGTTGCTTCACCACTCTCGGTGTCTCAAACGTCAGCTTTGGTCTGAAGCCATCATCACGCCACGCGTTAAACAGTGTCTTCTTGCATGAATGCGTTCAAGCCGGACTTGATTCGGCAATCGTGCACGCCGGCAAGATTGTTCCGCTATCACGTATGCCTGAAGAGCACAAACAGGTGTGCCTCGATCTCATCTACGACCGCCGCACCAAGGACTACGACCCCCTCAAGAAATTGTTGGAAATTTTCGCCGATGTCAATGTGGTTGAGACGGTTCGCGAAGACCGCACTGACTGGACAGTTGAACAACTCTTGAAGCAGCGCATCATTGACGGCGACCGCGAAGGTTTGACTGCCGATCTCGATATGGCAATGGCGCAAGGCCTGGCACCGCTGGCAATCGTGAATGATGTTTTGCTTGATGGCATGAAAGTCGTTGGCGAATTGTTCGGTTCTGGCCAGATGCAGTTGCCCTTCGTTTTGCAATCTGCCGAAACCATGAAGACGGCAGTTGCCTACCTTGAACCGCATATGGAAAAGACCGGTGAGAGTTCAGCCAAGGGTGTGCTTGTGCTCGCAACCGTCAAGGGCGATGTACACGACATCGGCAAGAACCTGGTTGACATCATCTGCACCAATAACGGCTACGAAGTGCACAACCTCGGAATCAAGATTCCGATCAACGAGATGATCCAGAAGGTCAAGGAAGTTAATGCCGACGCCTTGGGCATGAGCGGCTTGCTGGTGAAGAGCACTCTCATCATGCGCGAGAACTTGATTGAGATGAATGACACCGGCGTGTCTGGCGTGCCAGTCATTCTTGGAGGCGCCGCACTCACCCGCACCTTCGTCGAAAAAGACCTTCGTGAGGTTTATGACGGTCGAGTCTTCTACGGTCGCGATGCCTTTGAGGGACTGCACACCCTCGACAAATTGATTGCTATGAAAAAGTCCGGCGTTGATGATCCTGATCTCGGTCGAATTCCGTCGGGTCGAGTTCTGCCCAAGCGCACTGGATCTGGTGATAAGCCTGCGGTTGACATTCCTTCACGATCACCCGACGTGGTTGATGACAATCAGGTGTTCAAGCCCCCATTCTTGGGCTCAAGGATTGTGAAAGGCATCAGCCTCGACGACATCACCCAGTACGTCAACGAGACTGCCTTGTATCGCAATCAATGGCAGTATCGACCCGAGAAAGAAGAAAGCGATGAAGATTTCAAATCTCGTATGCGTGCAACTTTCCGTCAGGAACTCTCCGCTGCCAAGGCTGCTGGCTTCTTAGTTCCACAAGTCGTGTACGGCTACTACTGCGTTAACGCCGATGGCAATGACCTCGTTGTTTGGAGCGATGAAACTCGCAGCGCCGAACTGGCGCGCTTTTCGTATCCACGCCAGAGCGAAGCACCGTTCATGTGCATCGCCGACTTCTACCGCACATTCGATAAAGGCCCCGACTACGCCGCTTTCCATATCGTCACCATGGGTGATGCCGTAAGCGTTGAGGCTGCTCGACTCTTTGCTGCCAACGAGTATCAGAAATACATGATCATCCATGGACTCGGTGTTGAAATGGCCGAAGCCCTTGCTGAACTTTGGCACAAGCGCATTCGCGAAGAGTGGGGTTTTGTCGGTGAAGACGGTCCGTCCATCGGCGGATTGTTCCGTCAGCAATATCGCGGTGGTCGTTACTCGTGGGGCTACCCAGCGTGTCCCGATCTCGAAGACAACGCGACCGTCGCGACATTGCTTGAAGCCGGACGGCTCGGAATTGAAGTCAGCGAAGAAACTGGTTGGCAGTATCAACCCGAACAAACCACTTCAGCCATCATCTGTCACCACCCGCAAGCCAAATACTTCGTCGCGCGCTGACCCCTCAATCAGCAATCTGATAAACACGCTCTATGGCAAAAATTCTTATCCGCATCGCGATATCAGTCGTTGTTGTTGTCGGGCTCGTGTACGGCGGAATCTTGTTGTACACCAAAGTCATTAATCCGCCCGAAGACAAACTCAATGAGGATGACTTAACAGCCATTGTTAGTGATTCATCTGATGTCCCATCAACTGAAGTTGACGCATCATCAATTCCTCCCGCATCAGACTCGGGCGTCACCGGAACATGGCTCGCCACAAGCGATTCAACTGTTGGCTATCGAGTCAAAGAAGTTCTTGGAGGGGTTGACACCGAAGGCGTTGGCCGAACCAACCAGGTCAATGGCTCGCTCACCATTCAAGACACAACACTGCTCAGTACGGTTTTTGAAATTGATGTTGCCTCAATCACGAGCGACAGTTCAAAACGGGATGCTCAGTTCGCTGGCAACATCATGGATGCCGCAACATATCCCACCGCCAACTTTCGCCTGCTCACCCCAATTGACCTCGGAACAATTCCAGCCGATGGGCAGAAAATCATGGCGACTGCTTTTGGCGAACTCACTTTGCACGGCGTCACAAATCAAGTGAGCTTTGACGTCACCGCGACTATTGACAATGGCATCATCGGTGTTCTCGGCTCAATTGACATCACCTTTGCCGACTACGGAATTGCCAATCCATCAAATGGTTTCGTCACCACTGGCGACACCGGTTTGCTCGAGTTCGTTCTGGCCTTCCAAAAGAGTTAATGAACTATTTCGGCCAGTTATTTTGATTAGCTACTTTGGTTGGCTGCGCTGCCAAGCATCTGCCAATGCGGCGTAACGTCCGCCCAAAGTAACCAGTTCATCATGAGAGCCCAGTTCAACTAACGAACCATGGTCAATCACTCCGATGCGATCGGCACGTCGCACTGTTGTCAATCGATGGGCCACAACAACGACGGTTCGTCCAGTCATCAGCGTTTCTAAAGCGTGTTCAACGACGGCTTCAGTGCCTGGATCAAGATTTGAGGTTGCCTCATCAAGCACTAGAACTGCGGGATCAACCAATGCGGCTCGCGCCAAGGCAATGAGTTGTCGCTCTCCTGCCGACAATCGCGAACCGCGCTCACGAACTTCGGTCTCGAGTCCTTCAGCAAACTCAACAAAACGATCCAATGCACCGATTGATTCAAGCGCTTGCTCAACTTCAGCATCTGTTGCATCTGGTCGAGCAATTCGAATGTTCTCGCGAATTGTGCCACCAAAACAGAAGCCCTCTTGTGGCACCACAATGATTCGTCGGCGAAGGTCAGACATTGACGACAAGCGCAAGTCCACTCCCCCAAATGAAACGCTGCCCGTCACACCATCGACTGCGCTCGGGTCGTACAGGCGGGCCATCAATTTGGCCAGAGTTGACTTACCTGCTCCCGTTGGTCCCACTAAAGCCAGCCGCTCGCCATCAGCAACTGAAATAGAGACTTCGTTGAGAGCTGGACGATCACTGCCCGCGTATCCAAACGTCACCTTGTCAACAACAATTGCGCCGCGTGACGGCAACTCAGTGGGCTGCGAAACTTCGGCCACATCGGGAACAGCGTCAATGATGCCAATCAGTTTGTGTAAAGCCGCAGTTGATGACTGCACAGTGTTATAGAGCTGGCTCAATTGTTGAACCGGATCAAAAAGATTGGCTAAAAGCAGAACGAATGCGGTGACAGTTCCGATCGTGACTGAATCACGATGCACTAACCAGCCACCGACACCAATGATCGCACCGGTTGCAGCAATTCCCGCAAACTCCACCAGTCCGAAATACCAGGTACTGATCCTGACACTGTACATATGTGAATCAAATAGTGCGCGATTTGACCGCCGAAAACGCTCAGAACGATTTTCTTCCTGTCCATAGGCCTGAATGACCCGGACGCCAGTGATTCCTTCTTGCAGTGTTGACAGGTTGTTGCCGACCTTTTCGCGTACGTCAAGATAGGCATGATTAGAAGTTCGCTGAAATCGGATCGAGGCGATGATCAACATCGGCAAAACCAACATCGTGACCAGAGATAACTGCCACGACATCACAAATAACAAAATCGTGGCAAGACACAACAACAAGAACGCTGAAACGAATTGCAACAGCCCAAATTGAATTAACTCGGCCATTGATTCAATGTCGGCTGTCATTCGCGAAACCAACACTCCAGCTTTTTCGCGGTCAAAGTACGACATTGACTGTTTCTGCAATTTGTCAAAGACGTTGATTCGAAGTTCACGCAAGAAACCTTCGCCTGCTCGGTTGATCGTGATGTATTGCAATCGACCGGCGAAATAACCAATGATCGTGACAATGACATACAGCACCACTATTTGGTTGAGTGCAGATCCGTCTTTCGCCTTGATGCCGTGATCAATCGCGAACCGTACCAAAGTCGGTCCGGCGAGCGTGACCAAGGTGCCAATC
>CALPPJ020000086.1 GCA_943325425.2 Bifidobacterium breve
GTTATTCCCCTTGGACCCGACGCTGGTCCAGCAGTGCTGAAGTCATTGCGCAACAACGAGGTGCTGTGCCTCTTAAGCGATCGTGACATTACGGGCGGCGGTATTGAGGTTGAATTTTTCGGCGAACGCACTAAGTTGCCGGCCGGACCCGCAACCTTGGCTCTCCGTACTGGTGCTGCATTGCTACCCACCGCTGCGTATTTCACAGATCGGGGAGTCGGACACCATGGTGTGATCGGGGCACCCATGAATTGTGAACGTCACGGCAAACTTCGCGAAGATGTGCAACGTATTACGCAGGATTTGGCCTACGAACTTGAAAATTTGATTCGTCGGGCCCCTGAACAGTGGCACCTCCTTCAACCGAATTGGCCAAGCGATCCAGGATACGGCGATGATCATCTACGTAATCATGATCATGATTCAAGCCCAACAGACCCAACTTGATGCAAAGGTGGACGGGCATAGACGTTCACAGCCAATTTCTTGGCCGATCAATTCATCATTTCCGCAACTGAAGTCGTAGTCTCGCAGGGTGAAGTTGAGCGGGGGTTCTTCAGTCCTGACTGGATTAGGCGTTTCAGTTCTTTTGTTGACCGCTTGTGGTTCGGCTAGTCAAACCACGACTGTGGTTCGTGACGTGGATGCAATTCAAGTCATGACTCCCGAAGAAGTCACCGCCATGCGCTCTACTTTGGTGCCAACACTCGAATCATCGGTGGACGCATCTGAAAGTTCATTGGCTCCAGGAGAGACGACTTCTGACACGATTCCTCTCAACCAAGACAATCGCCCGCCAGAGCTGAAACTGTTTGACGCATACTCTGAATTTTCGGGATGTATCAAAGATGCGGGGGAAACAATTCGAGGAGATTTGCAGGACCCGAATAACCCTGCTTACAAGGATCCCGCATATCTGGAGGTCATTCAAAAGTGTGCCGCTCGAAGCGACATCATCAATGTCCTTCAGGAAGTCGGTACCACCCGAGCCAATCTCGAACCAGATGAAATCAAAACTCGCAACGAAGCCTTTGTTCTTCTTTCAGACTGCCTGAAGAAAAAGGGTTGGAAAATTGAAACCTCAATCGACTCTGCTGGACTCATTAACCCAACGCAGTTTCAAAGTGCAGACGGCGATTTGAACCAACGTGATTTAGATCAATGCCTGACAGAGACTGGCATCAACGACGCCATTGAAAACGGAGCCTAAATGTCCAATATCAAAAAGATTTCACTAGTTATCGGTCTCGTGGCCATTGTCGGAGTTGCAGTTATCATTGGTCGGCAGTCCGGTGGAACATCCACCAATAATGCATTGTTGATCACTCCACGTGCTGTTGAACGACGTGATCTCTCCGATGTACTTACCGTGACCGGGGAAGTGCGTCGTGATGAAACAAAGAAGATCAACTCAGCAGTGGACGGCAAAGTTAGTCAAATCAACGTTGAAGACGGCGACACAGTTGAAATCGGCGATGGAGTGTTTGCACTAGATGGGCGAACTGCTGTCGCAGTCCCCGGAGACTTTTCGTTTTATCGTGAACTAAACGTTGGCAGCGTCGGACCAGATGTTCTTCAACTTGAAACGATTCTCAATGACGGTGGCTACGCAATTCGGTCCGTTGACACACTGTTCACAGAAGAAACGCGTATTGCTTTGGCTAAATGGCAGTTTGATCGGGGCTACAGCGGTTCGAGTAACGAAAACGATGAGACCATTACTGTGTCGCTAGCCCCAAACAGTGCTGCCTACTCAGTAGGTCGGTCTAACACGGCAGCCTTTATTGTCACACCGTCGGTACCGACCTCAAACGGCTCCAGTTTGCGTCCGATGGTACAAAAGCCAACCCTGAATATCTCGGTTGATAACGAGACGGTGGTCGAGGGTGGATCGGTCACATTCACCATTACTTCTGATGTCGCTCCCACTTCAGACTTAACGATCGCATTGAATACCGGTGGCAGCGCCACTCCTGGAGACGACCCAGCCAACGATGACGATTACGACCGTATCTTGGGCAGTGCGATTATTCGAGCAGGGGAACTTTCAACATCGTTTACATCAAAGATTTTCGTTGACAACACGATTGAAGATGAGGAAGACATCACGGTCGCAATGACCACACAATTCGGCAACGACCCGACATATGCACTTGGCAATACGAACCAACTGCGAGTAGTGATTCCGGCGAATGGATCAGAACTTCGTCCACTTCTGACGGTAAAGGCCAGTAGCGAGACGATTAACGAAGGTTCAACTGTGACCTTCACCGTTCGTACTTCCGTTAAGTCAAATCGCGACATTAAATTCAATGTCACATTGTCGGGCAGTGCGAGTCAAGACGTTGACTTCTTGACACCGAACACCGACACCTACAGCATCAATGCAGGGGCCTACAGCGTTGACGTACAAATTCAAATTCGGCGCGACGACACCGTTGAATCCGACGAGGACTTGACATTTACCGTTACTTCAGACTTGCCGCCAGCAGGCAAGACCGAGCGCTATTACCTGGGCGATATTGTGGCTGCACGGGTGACCATTGAGAGCGGTGATCTGCCTGAATTAACTCTGATTGGCGGAGGATTAGTAGGCGAAGGTCGAACTGGTTCGTTCCGCATTGTCGCTGACGCGCCAGTCACAGAGGACACATCAGTGAACTATCAATTGTCTGGTACGGCGCAAAACGGCGCAGACTACAAAGCACTTAGTGGAACAGTTATTTTGAAGGCTGGATCAAGCAGCATCACAGTTCCAATCAACGTCATCAACGATGATGTCGTATTCAAGCCGTCCGACATGCTCGTTGCCGACTGGCCAGCGCGCATCGGCAAGGTTGAAGTTGATGAAGGTGAGTTCGTTCTTCAAGGAAATGTGGTTCTCAGCCTGACTGAACCACAGTTCACCATCACGATGAAGGTCAGCCCAACCGATCGCGCTGAACTTGAGGTTGGACAAGCTGTTTCAGTTGATCTCAAAGTGGGAGGTCAAATACTTCCAGGGACAATTTCAGAACTCGGTGATAGCGCGACTGTCGGCTCCGCTGGCGAAGAATTGTACGAAGGAATAATTACTGTTTCAGGTGAATTCAGTGCTGTTGATGGAGCGACGGTCTCAATTGATGTCACTCTTGACGAGGCTCTGCAAGTCCTCGCTGTTCCCGTCGCTGCTGTTTTACGTTCTGCTGATGGTGATGAGGTGCGAATTGTTAATGACGCCGGCACAATCACCCGCGTCAAAGTGACTATCGGTTTGATCGATGGCGAATGGGTTGAGATCAAAGAAGGCCTCAAAGGTGACGAACTCGTCGTCGTTGATATTGCTTCGGGCGATGTCGCCTCAGCGGCATAAGCAAGATTGAAGAGATTTTTCTGCCATGAACGCATCAACTTCGGCGCTTTCGCCGGATCTTCCTATCTTGATGGAACTCAGCCATGTTTCTCGGGTGTACGGATCAGGAGAAGCCGCAGTATGGGCTTTACGTGATGTTTCGTTAATCATCCGCGCCGGTGACTTCGTCTCAATCGTCGGACCATCGGGTTCTGGAAAATCAACGATGCTCGGACTTCTCGGGTGCCTTGATGTTCCAACCGAAGGCACTATCACTGTTGGCGACGAGGAGGTCACGCGACTCGCTGATGCAGCTCGAACCCGAGTTCGTGGAAAAAGTATCGGATTTGTATTCCAGCAATTCCATTTGATCCCACACCTTGATGCTCTCGGGAATGTTGAAACTGCTCTCTTGTACCGTTCGCTCAAGCCTGCCGAGAGACGCGAACGTGCCATGGCATCGCTTGAGCGCGTTGGTTTGGGGCGGCGTGCTGACCATCGACCTGTTCAACTTTCAGGTGGTGAGCAGCAGCGCGTTGCTCTTGCTCGCGCGCTCGTCACCGATCCTAAAATTCTTTTGGCCGATGAACCCACAGGAGCTCTTGATACAAAGAACGCTGCCAACGTGATGGAAATTTTGTCAGGCCTTCGCTCTTCTGAGCGCGCGGTTGTGATCGTGACTCACGATACGAACATCGCGAATTCAGCTGCACGAAAAGTTTCTATGCTCGATGGCGGAATTGTGTCCGATGAGGTGTTGCGCTCGTGAGTACCTTCAAAGATCTCGTTCGTGTTGCATTCACTGGCTTACTTGCGCGCAAAGTGCGCACCCTGTTACTTTTACTTGGACCCATGATTGGCGTCGCAGCCATCATTGCTTCGGTAGGTCTCACCGATTCAGCCAAGGGAGATCTGAAGCAAAAGGTCTCAAAACTTGGAACCAACCTGATCGAAGCCGCCGCCTCAAGTTCATTCGGTGGTCAAAATCCAACCCTTCCCGCTGACGCTGTTGACCGTGCGCTCACCGTGAAAACTGTCGAGAAGGTTTCAGCCGTAGTTGAATTGTCCAACATTGTGGTGACACCGTATATAGAGGCTCGGGAAAAGTTTGAAACTATTCCGATACCGGTTCTTGCCGTTGACAGTAATTTGCCCGCAGTTTTGCAAGTCAAACTTGTATCTGGTCGATGGATCAACCAATTCGACGAAGACAGTGAGGTCCGCGCCGCAGTCATCGGAGTTGGATTAGCACGTGAATTTGATGTCTTACCTGGGGAAAACCGCACCATTGAATTAGCAGGAATTCCCTACGGCGTCGTCGGAATTTTGGATTCTGTTGAACTTGAACCTGGTTTTGACAACGCCGTGTTTATCTCATTTGCTCGTGCTGAAATCGATTTTCTGGACGATGAGGTTGAGCCCAACAAAATGTATGTGCGCTGCACCGAAGGTACCGAATCCGAAACCTCCGAAGCACTGAAGACGGCAGTTAATCTTGGTGGACCGCAAGAAATCACGACTGACATCAAGAGTGAAGCTTTGGAGTTAGCGGCCCAAAGTGATCGTCAACTGCAGATGATCGTGATCTCCATGGGACTCCTTGCCATTATCGTTGGTGGCCTTGGAATCGCCAATGTGATGTCAATCTCGGTGATTCAACGCTCTGCCGAAATCGGTATCCGCCGAGCACTTGGGCACACCCGCAATATCATCGCGATTCAGTTCTTGTTTGAAGCCATCGTGGTTGGGGTGATCGGAGGAATACTCGGTGTTCTGCTGGGCATGTTGGCAATTTTCGTAGGCGCGTCAATCGCTGGTTGGGTCTTTGTTATGGCATCGTGGCTAGCCCCGGCTGGAATCATTTTGGCAATAACGATTTCAATTCTTGCGGGTCTCTATCCTGCACGACGGGCCGCCAAACTTGAACCGCTAGAAACTTTGCGTCTCGGTTAAGCCAGAACGCAATTCACGAATAAATGTTGAATAATTCGTTAATGGCCTTGATCTGTCCACCACTCGTACTTGACATCACGGCGATGGGTTCGACCCCAATGTCGTACCAACGTTGCAAACCGTTACGCACTTCATCCGCGTTGCCATACAAGGTGCAGTCAGATAGCCAAGCATCACTCATATACGCAGAATGGTCATCGCGGTTGCCGGCAGCAATGGCACTTTCAATTGCTTCCATCTCTTCGACGTAGCCAGCGGCCTTCCAGTAATTGCGATAGTTGGGGAGTCGGACGTACACCGCCATGGTTTTACGATTTACTGCAGCGGCTGCTTCACGGTCATCGCTTATGACTGTGGGAATCATGTTTGCGAGATGAAAGCCACCAGCAATCTTTTCTTGAGGTACTTGATGCACCTGTTTGACCGTATTGCTGTAACTCGCGTTAGCCCACAATGCGCCTTCACCGATCTCTGACGCCAAGGCCAACATGCGATCTCGAAGTGCGGCGAGATAAATCGGGGGGAGAGGCCCGCCAAACTTCTCTTGTTTACGCAGAGCGTCGACGAAAGCTCGCATATCCGACAGTGGGGGTCCCATTTCGACGCCGAGACGCTTCACCATTGCTTCATGACTGACCCCGAGTCCTAACGCGAATCGTCCGCCCGACACTTCTCCTATATGACTCGCTATCGAACCGATTTCCGCCGCCGACGTGCCATAGATACCTTGAATGGCGGTGTAAAAACGTAAACGTTGGGTCACATGAGCCAAACTCACACATAGTCCAAAAGCATTACCAAGAGTCGGGCAAGCCAATGCCGGAAAGCCTCGACGCTCGGCTTCTGCGGCAAGTTCAAGTATCTGAAGCCGCTTGGTAGGTGAAGCAACAATTGATAGGGCGGGAAGCATCATTCCTTGAAGTTAGCCGAACACTCCGCACCCATCTGATCTCGCTAGTTTGGAGATGTCATGTCTGTACCCTCCGATGCCCTCCCTCCAGAGTCTGTGTCACGTCTACGTATTGGGTTGCTCTGTCCATATAGTTTGACGACTCCAGGCGGCGTCCAGGGGCAGGTCATGGGACTCGCTCGA
>CALPPJ020000087.1 GCA_943325425.2 Bifidobacterium breve
CAACACGAAGTTCCGGAGTGGTTTCAAGATGCCAAGTTCGGCATCTTTTCGCACTGGACGGTGGGCTCAGTTCCGGCCTTTGCGCCTTTAGGCAAAGACCCATTCACCCTTGCTCGAGAAGAAGGCGAAGAGATGGCATTCAGCCACACGCCGTATGCCGAGTGGTATCAGAACTCCATCAATATTCCTGGTTCGCCTGCAGCACTCCATCACGAAAAAGTGTGGGGCAATTGCGACTATTCAACTTTCGTCAACATCTTTCTTGAAGCGGCTAAGGGCTGGGACTCGAAGCGTTGGGAACAATTACTCGCAGCGTCCGGCGCGAAGTATTGCGTGATGGTCACCAAGCACCACGATGGCGTTTTGATGTGGCCATCAGAAACACCCAACCCGACTCATGGTGAGAAGTGGTCATCGCAACGCGATCTTGTTCAAGAGTGTGCCGATGCTGCTCGCAACGCTGGACTTCGTTTCGGTGTGTATTACTCCGGGGGAATTGACTGGACCTTCCAAGGACTTGGCATTAAGAGTTGGGCGACTTTGTACGGAGCAATTCCGCAAGACGACACATATCACGCGTATGCCGAAGCCCATTGGCATGAATTGATCCGTAAGTACAACCCTGACGTTTTGTGGAACGACATTGGTTACCCACGTTTTGGTGAAGGTGCTGCGCAATTGATGGCTGATTTCTATAACGGGAACCCCGAGGGTGTCGTCAATGATCGCTTTGACTTCATTGGCGTGATGCAGGGAACAAGTCATGCTGACTTTGGAACTCCTGAATACACAACTGAAGCCGCCGGACCGAAAAAGATGTACGAAGTCACGCGCGGAATCGGAACTAGTTTTGGTTACACACAAGACGAAGATGACTCAACATATTTGTCGATTCCTGCACTCATCACGATGTTCGTCAACATTGTGGCTGACGGCGGAAACTTATTGTTGAACTACGGCGCAATGCCAGGCGGAGAAATTCCGTGGGCGCAGCAATTACGATTGCTGGCGATGGGTCAGTGGTTATCAGTCAACGGTGACGCAATCTATGGCAGTCGACCCCATGAGGTTTCAACGTTGTCAACCGATGAAGGACTCGTGGTGCGTTTGACCAAGGGTGCAGACGGCGCGACTTATGCCATGGTCATTGGTCGTCCATCAACTGCGAAGATCACGATCGACGGATTGCCAAAGGGCGATGTGAAATTGCTTGGACACCATGCGCCACTGAAGCGTGAAGGTAACTCAGTAACTTTACCTAATCGTCCTGATGACACGCCTGTCTACACGTTGCGCATTCAGTAATTAACTAGCGTCCCGACTTCACATCGAGCCAGTCGCCAGTTCGTAGTTCAATGAACTGGGTGTTGGTGCCAACTAGTTGATTGTGCGCGTGCGCGTTGCTGCCGTTCACGTAATACAAAGCCTTTTGCCAAAGCTTCATATCACGCTGTGGTTGAGTTGCCGTTGCTACTAAAGCCCGAGCGTTTGCGAGCTTCGCAGCTTGTGCAGACTTCTTTGGTCCGGCGGTCACGGGCAGAACTACGGCGACAACTGATTGCGTTGGTAACACCGCGACATCGATAGTGCCCAACGAGTCTGCAGTTGCCTTCGTGGGTTGATGGGGTTCAATCCATACTCGACCTGCAGAATTTTGCTCGTCATCAAAAGCCTCAAAAAGAAAGCCAACAGCAATGAGCCCAAGCGGTAGACCAGTTTGAGTAACAGTGACACGAATCTCTCCACCTTCGGTGCAGGCAACTGTGAAGGTTTCGCCGACTTCGTGCGCATGAGTTGAGGTGCATCCAGCTGCGCGCGCCGCTTTGGCCGCCTTGAGATTGCCGTGGACCGGGACATTGCTCATGAGTTTGAGAGTTTCGGCACGCAAATGATCATTCACCGAAGTGCACAGAACAATTGCGCCTATTGATCCGCTTTCGAGCTGCAAATCACGGAGCGACGTAAACCCAGCTGGGTGTTGGCGATCAAATGCTCCACGAATTGGCTCAGGGGTCAACCAAGGGTCAACGAGAATGGAGGTGCCAGCAAAAGAGATTTGCCAACTCTGATAGTCATCAAGTCTGCGAAGCAACATCATCGTGATCAACCTAATTCGTTATTGTCAGAAATATTGATAACAAACTCATGGGCGATATTTACTGACGAGGTTCCGATATGGATGTCATACAGTCCTTGATCAATCTGCCAAGCGCCTCTTTGATCAAGAGCAATGTTGGCGGATTCACCAGTGACTTGCGGACGCAATACTGAGCGATAGATGTCTCCGGGATTCCAAAAGGCAAAGTCACGTGGAGATAGTTCAATGGTCACGACCGTACTTTCACCAGGTTTCAAATTCACCTTGGCAAAACTCTTCAGTTCCTTGTTGGGACGCTGAACCGATGAATTTCGCGGCGCGACATAAACCTGTACAACCTCGGTGCCAATTCGCGAACCAGTATTAGTGACAGGAATTCGAATCGTCACTTTTTGATTTGATGAAATTTCGGTGTCTTCACAATCAGGCTGACCGATTTCAAATGTTGTGTATGACAAACCATGCCCGAATGGGAAACGTACTGGTAAGTGACGAGCCTCGTACCAGCGATAGCCAATGAAGACCCCTTCGCCGTATCGCACTTGACCATGCTCTCCAGGGAAGTTTCCGTAAGCCGGCGTATGTTCAATTCGTTCAGGGATTGTGGTGGGAAGCCGACCACCGGGATCGGCTTCACCGAGCAGAACATCGACGACTGCATGTCCCATTTCTTGGCCTCCGAACCAAATCTGCATGATTGAAGGAACTTCGTTGGCCCACGACATGTCAACGGGCGCTCCCGTGTTGACCAACACAATTGTCTTCTGATTGGCTGCGGCAACGGCTCGAATGAGTTCAACCTGACGTCCTGGTAGTTCAAGCGTGTCACGATCGTGACCTTCGCTTTCCCAGTCATCGGTTGTACCAACGACAACAAGTGCGATATCGCATTCGGCAGCAAGTTCAACTGCACGACGTACGGGGTCATCTTGTTCAACAAATTGCAATCCGACCTGGGCGCCATGTGCCCACTGTTTGTTTGAGGCGTCGCATTCAAGAACCAGTTGGTGTGGTTGACCAGCAACGAGGTCAACAATGGCAGTGAGTTCAACGCTACCCATGCCGAAGAAAGACTGTCCTCGCGGTGGAATTGTTGATGCTCCATCAACGACTAACTTGCCGTCAAGCAAGAGACGACATGGGCTGACCTCAACTAGCGAGACGACGTACTGACCAGAAGTTTCAACGGTAATGATTCCGGTTGCGTTGAAGTGATAGCTAGAAGTGGGAACACCAGCATCGTTACGAGCAACGAGCAAAATACGTCCGTCGGGTCGGTGCACTCGAGTGAGTTCAGTGTTGTTGTCGGCATTGCCATCAAAAACGGTGACTTCAAAACCGGGTGTTCCATCAGGTCGACGGACCATTTGTGGATCAACAGTTGGTGTGGTTTTGTCGATATTGCCGCCGGCTTCATGACGCACCGAAACTTTTGCGCCAAGTCGCTCCCGCAAGACATCAATAATTGCGGTTCGGTGGTGCGGTAAAACTTCGGCCGAGCCACCGCCCATGATGCGAGTGCGTTCAGCATTTGGACCGATCACAGCGACCGTCTTCAACCCGTTTGTTTGAAGAGGCAATAGAGGCTGATCTTTGACTTTTTCGTTCCGCAACAAGACCATTGAGCCAGCTGCTGCTCGGCGCGCTAGCTGACGATGTTCGGGAAGATCAATAGCCATCGGTGGTTGTGGTTGATCATCTAAAGCACCGAGCCGCTCAAATGTTGAAAGAAGAGTGCGCACGGCTCGGTTGAGATCCTCTTCGTCAACTCGCCCTTCACGCACGGCTTCGGCTAAGAACTTTCCGTAGCCACGTGGTGGAGCTGGCATCTCAAGATCTAGTCCGGCGTTGGCAGCACCTTCTGTTGTGAAGCCAGCAAACCAGTCGGTCACGACGAAACCTTCGAAGCCCCATTCATCACGCAAAATATCTTGTAGTAATTGGCGGTTCTCTGCGCAATACACACCGTTCATACGGTTGTACGACGTCATGATGCCAAGCGATCCACCTTCGCGGACCGCAATTTCAAAGGGAAGTAAGTAGACCTCGCGCAAAGTGCGCTGATCAATAACACTGTTGATCGTCATTCGTTCAAATTCGGCATCATTACCGACGAAGTGTTTGACAGTGGTCGCGACTCCACGAGATTGTGCGCCACGAATAAACGAAGCGGCGAGCTTGCCAGAAAGAAGCGGATCTTCTGAGTAGCACTCAAAAGCGCGTCCGAAGAGCGGAGAACGATGAAGGTTGACCGTTGGGGCCAACAAAACGCGAGCGCCTTTTGAACGAGTTTGATGACCTAGCGCAACACCAAGTTCTTCAAGTAATGAAACATCAAATGTTGCTCCAAGCGCAGATCCGCAAGGAATACAAAGTGTTGCAACCTGTGTTCCGATACCTGGAGTAATGGGCCCGCGGGCACCCGCAGGACCATCAGTCACTGTTACCGAACGAATATCAAAACGATCGATCGGGTTCGTCGACCACATCGTGGCACCCGTGGTAAGAAGCGCCTTTTCTTCAATTGTCATTTGGCCAATGAGTTTGTCGATATCCCGCGTCACACTCTTGAGTTTGTCACCTTTGAGTGCTTTGATTTGGACTCAGACACCGAATGCGGTGGACCGAACGGCCTGAACGAGATCATCAGGACCTGAGAGCTCGACGCGTGCGTGATCTTGGCGACCGTACACAAACATGATGAGTTCGCCGACTTCGCCAGCCACGGTGACGGCAGGTTCGCCTTTTTTGGCAACGATGGATGCGCCGTGGGCAATCTGTAGGACGAGACCACACGGTGATTTGCGAGCAAACAGTCGACCACCTTGGGTGATGGAGGTTCGTAACTGCGATTCCAGATCATCGAGCAGTGTGCGAGGAGTCCAATTGGGTTGGGCGCGACGAACATCTTCGAGGTGAACAAAGAATTCGACTGTGTTGGTGAGTCGGTCCAGAAAAGCTAGTCGCATCGGCGAGATACGCGGCGGTCCGTTGCGAATTGCCTCAACTAATGACTTCCAGTCACGTTGAGCAACACCATTGCGAACTTTTTCACCGTATGCAGCAAGAGGCTTGATCAGGATTCCGCCAGCGGCATCGGGGCGAGATTCACGAACAATGATGTGCGCTGCCAGGTCTCGTGTGGTCCAACCTTCACACAATGTTGGTGCGTCTGGACCTACTTCCAAAAAGAGATTGCAGAGTGCATGTCGTTCAGACTGTGCTGGGTTCATAGTGTTGCTCCTTGTTCAGACTGTCTCCACGAAACGTCTGGTGGCCATTGCCCAATTCCACCATTCTCCACGAGTAGTCCAGTATGCGTGCGATCAGCATGCCGACTACGCCAGACCAGCATGCGCTGAGCCATATGCAAAATGCGTTGAGGATCGGTGACTTGAGTGCGCCATGTTGGATCGGCGGCAATGTCAAAACACAACGACGAACCGTCGCCGAATTGCACGTAGGCAGTGTCAATGGTGCGGTGAACCGCAAGATGAGATTCATTCAGTCGTTCATCCCAAGGCCACTGATTTTGAACATACGGAATGAGTGCGTAGCGCCAATCAAATTCCCATGATGCGCCTTCGCGCCATGTTGTTGGTTCATCGCCAGATAAGAAGGGGATAAGCGAGTGACCGTCACATTGCAATGGAATAGATTGCTCCCAGATTTGCGCGAGCGTTGGAAGAAGGTCAACGCTTTCGGTGAACTCTGTGATGACGTTTCCATGGGCATGTGGACGCGATGGGTCGCGGATGATCATTGGTATGTGATGACTTTCTTCAAACCATGCCACTTTTTGTACAAGTCCGTGATCACCAAGTTGTTCGCCATGATCGGCAGTCACGATGATGATGGTGTTGTCCCATTGATTGAGATCACGAAGGGTCTGCCAAAGTCGGCCCATTTGTTCATCAACGGCAGAGATCATGCCAAAGTATTGCGTTCGCAGGTGACGCATCTCTGATTCATTAACCGGTGCCGTCGTCGATTCAATCTTTAACAACAGGTCATGAAATCCGTGACGATCTTCGGCAGGAGCAATAGGAAGACCAACATCGGCAGGGTTATACATGTGCGCGTAGTGCCCAGGTGCTGAATAAGGCGGGTGCGGACTAAGATAACTCTCGTGAATAAACAAAGGTTCGCTGGTCTCGGTGCTGGAGATGTAATCAATGAGATA
>CALPPJ020000088.1 GCA_943325425.2 Bifidobacterium breve
CGTAAATAGCCAAGTTGTTGGTGGTTAAGTCGTTAGTAGCCAAGTCTTTACGAGAAGTGAAGCCGCAGAATGTTCAAGATTTGGTTGAGTGCCCTACGCTCGCAATATGTCCACTCGTTATCGCTGCACGTTGTGCGGAAACCTGACCCGATTTGATGTTGTCCGCACGCAGCGAACCTCGGCTTATTATCACTACACAACCGGTGGCGAATTGTCGATCGAGGATGAGAAGGTTCTCCTTGACGACCTGGAGTCGGTGTCGTGTCGCTGGTGCGGCCCGACGGGGAAGGTAGAAGAGTATGACGGGTCGGCCGAAGCCTCCTGAACTGATTGAACTATCCGACGGTTGCCTGGCTTACGTGCAACCCGACGGAAGTTGGGGTTGGAGTAATGCCGGACTTGTAGTAGGTGACGGAGCTTCATTGCTCGTCGACACTTTGTTTGACTTGAAACTGACGCAGCAAATGTTGGACACACTTGCACCATTTACCCGTACGGCACCTATTCGTTCACTCGTGAATACTCATGCCAATGGCGATCACTGTTATGGCAATGAACTCGTCGCTGGTGCCGAAATCATTGCGTCAACGGCAGCGGCCCATGAAATGACCGAGGTTCCCCCAGAGATGTTGGCAGCGTTGAATGCCGCACCAGGCGAAATTGGTGAATTATTCCGTAGTTTCTTTGGGGCATTTGAATTTGCTGATATCACGATGAAATTGCCGACCCGAACTTTTGACGTGCGACTTGACGTTGAAGTGGGTGGACGTTTGATTGAGTTAATTGAAGTTGGTCCAGCGCATACCCGGGGCGATGTCATTGCTTACGTGCCAGATGCTCGAACTGTGTACACAGGTGATGTTTTGTTCATTGGTGGTACGCCCATCGTGTGGGCGGGACCACTGTCAAATTGGATTGCCGCATGTGATCTCATGCTCGGCATGGACGTTGAAACTGTGGTCCCTGGACATGGTCCGGTGACCGACAAACAAGGAATTGTTCAGGTTCGTGATTATTTGTCGTTCATTGAGCAAGGCGCATCGGCAAGATTTGAATCAGGCATGGACGCGTTTGATGCAGCGCGCGATATCGCTCGTGAAATGTCGGTAACTGGCTCAAGCTTTGCCAGTTGGGGAGAATCAGGGCGGATCAGTGTGAATGTTGAAACTGCTTATCGCGCCCTTGACGCACAGCATCAAAGTCCCGATGTCGTTGAACAGTTCAGACGGATGGCACAGATTGAGCGCGGTTAGCAATTGATTTGCGAACCGCAAGTACCCAGCCAACAATGACTGCGGTTGCGAAAATCAACCATTGAATTGCGTATGACAGATGGGAACCTTCAGAAAGTTCAGGGGGGCTGACCGGTAAGAGCGTTGAACTATCAGCGGGCTCTGAAACTTCAGCGACAAGAGCAACGTTGAGAAGTTCTGGTTCAATTTGTTCTTGGAGACGAGCAATATCAAGACGGAAGAATTCTGCGAGTTCGCCGCTGGCTTCTCGTGCTTGACCCGTTGTACGGCCTTCGGTCGATCGCAGTACACCGACCACTTTGACAACACCAGTAGGCGCCGGTGGAGGTGTGGAATTGAGCGAGATAAATCCTCGATTAATGATGATGGCTCGTCCATCATCAAGGAGCAGGGGGGTCAACACATTCATTCCAGCCATGCCACCTTGGCTGCGATTGACGATCAGGACCTGCTCGTCGGCGAGATAGGTCCCCTTGGCGCCAGCCGGTCGCCATTGGACTGCTGTTGCATCTGAAACATCCAATGTGCTGACATCAACGACACTTTGACTTGAACGCTCAGTGACCTCGCGGTTGAAGGCCTTGCGGTCGTCCAGGCGATGAAACTGCCACAAAGACAAATAGACCATTAACACGACTCCAAAAATGCACAGCAGGTGAAAGGCGATCCACTTTGGACGGAAAAGGAAGCGATACATCACAAGTTACGGTATCGCAATTGGGTCAATTGGGCTGACGGTGTGGCACTCTATTTATGTGCCAGAAAACATTGAACTTCCCGATTTCAAGATTCCGCATGCCGAAAAAATCGAGTGGATGATTGAAACGAATGGTTGGGCTCTTGAACCAATCGCTGCCATGCTCGACTCGGACCCGCCTACGCCTGGTTACGCCTACACGATTGGCTTGCCAACGACTTTTTCATTTCCTGACATCGTGATCTTTGGGTTGGCCCCAGTTGCAGCAAAGGGGCTCATCGATTTAGTGATTGAGCAAGTGACCTCGGGAGTTGAAATTCCGCGAGATATTCCGCTGGTCGGGTTACTTGATAACGAATTGCGTTGCGTGTTTTCAACCGTCGATGTACGAACTCATGCGCACTTGTTCACGACGGGTGTGAAGTGGTCGCGGGGGCAAGTCGGGGACATGTTGCAATTGGTGTGGCCCGATCGCAATGGGTGGCTACCGTACGAATCGGGGTTTGACGCGAGTATGCGTCTCGCTCAACCGACTATCGGCACTCTGCCGACGTTGTAAAGGAAAACGCTATGGCTCATCGAGTAACTGCACCAGCGATGCAACGAGCGCGACGATTACTTGATCAGCGCGTTCAGCCATGTGTGACCCATAGTGCGTTGGCGTTTGAGGTTTTCGCATCAGAAGAACTATTTGAGACTGTTTCATATGAAAAAGCGACTGCTCTTTCGTTGTCGCCTTTTGCTGTCGGAACGAGATGGGGTAAGGCCTGGCATACCGTCTGGTTCAAATTGGTGGCGACAGTTCCCGCGAACCTCGCTGGGCAACCTTTAGTCGCAGCGATTGATCTTGGTTTTAATGGACGAGGCGATGGATTTCAAGTTGAAGGTTTGGCGTATCGTCACGGGAAAATTGTGCAGGCAGTCCAACCAGATCGTCGGCTCATTCATCTAGGTTCTGGTGCTCCAGGAGGAGTGATTGAGTTGTGGGTTGAGGCCGCTGCAACCCCGATCATTGCTGGCCATGCATTTGGTTATGGACCGACTCCTTTGGGCGATCCTGCATCATCGGGTAATGCCCCCTTGTATCAACTTCGACGCGCCGAACTTGCCGTTTTCGACCAAGGCGTTCACGAGTTAGCTGTCGCGTTGCATACTGCGATTGATCTAACGATAGATCTTGAGGAAAGTTCATCGCAGCGAGCGCGAATGTTTGCTGCACTTGAGCGAGCGGGTAACGCGCTGAACGTCAACGCGGTTTCAGAAACGGCATCGTCGGCGTTGGCTGAACTGAAGACTGTTCTCATTGGCGGGTCACCAGGTACTTCGCATCACATCGTTGCGGCTGGTCACGCGCACTTGGATACAGCTTGGCTATGGCCAATTCGTGAAACTCGCCGCAAGGCGGTGCGGACTTTCGCGAATGCCGTTGACCTCTTGAAGAAAAATCCTGATGCTGTATTCAGCCACAGCCAGGCGCAGCATTACGCGTGGGTCCGAGAAGAAGCCCCTGAGATTTTCGCGGAAGTTGTTGAATTAGTGAAAGCAGGTCAGTGGGAACCAGTCGGTGGGATGTGGGTCGAAACCGATCTCAATTTGCCGGTCGGCGAAAGTTTGTTACGACAAATGGTCCACGGGCAACGGGCATTTGATTCGTGGTTTGGGATGCGATGCGATGGTGCATTTCTGCCTGATGACTTTGGATATCCCGGAACTCTTCCGCAGATCGTTCAACATGGCGGAGGGCGATGGTTCTTTACGCAAAAACTGAGTTGGAATGAAACAAACAAGTTCCCGCACCACACTTTTTGGTGGGAAGGTATTGATGGCTCGCGCGTCTTTACCCACTTCAGTCCCGTTGACACGTACAACGCCTTACTGACGCCATCGCAATTGCGCTTTGCTGAAAAGAACTTTGCTGACCATGTGGGTGCAACTCGTTCGCTTGTTTTATACGGGCATGGTGACGGTGGTGGAGGTCCGACTCAGACCATGATTGATCGTGGCAGGTTGGCCAACAAACTCGAGGGTGTACCCCAAGTTTCATTTGGAACTATTCGTAAGTTTTTTGCGGATGCCGAAATCGAATACGGAAACCAGGCTCAAACATGGGTCGGTGAAATGTATTTCGAAAAGCATCGTGGTACATACAGTTCTCAATTGGGTACGAAGCAGGGCAATCGCAATAGTGAGCGATTGTTGCACGAACTTGAAATATGGTCAGCGGCAGTTGGTCAACACGTTGACGAAATTGACGGACTGTGGAAACGGGTTTTGACCCAGCAATTCCACGACATCATTCCAGGCTCGTCGATTGCCTGGGTTCATGACGATGCCGAAGCCGAGCATGCTGCAGTCGCTAGTGAAATCGTTCAACATCTAGATGCCGTGCTAAGTCCCCGTACTGATGGTTCAACATGGTTACTTAATCCGGCCCCCGTGGCGATATCTGGAGTTGTTGATATTGATGGTCAACCACAGTGGGTTGAAGTTCCGGCAACATCGGGAACTCAGAATTTCTCATCTGATCTGCCGACCCAAGTGAGTTCAGTTGTTTGTGATCAAACCAATGACCAGTTAGCCGTGACCAACGGGCGTATTCGCGTTTGTTGGAATCAGCTCGGTGAAATGGTTCAACTTCTTGATTGTCAAACGGGTCGATCATTGATGGGTGACAATCGTGTGAGTTCATTTGTCTTGCGGCAAGACACGCCGGCTGAATATGACGCCTGGGATATTGATTTAGCCGACGCCAATTCACCAGCGATTCCTGTGAAAAATGTGGGTGCTCCGCGCATTGAGTCACAGTCAGATTTGCGAGTCGTGGTTGTTGCCGATTTTGCAACCACCTATTCAAAATTCCGTGTGCGTTGGTCGCTCACTGCAGACTCGTCACGTCTTGATATCGCACTTGATGCTGATTGGAATGAATCTGAATATCGACTTCAAGTGAACTTGCCAACGGATGTTTTGGCCCGTGAAGCAACGTGTGGCACACAATTTGGTCATGTGCGTCGTCCTCGACATCACAACACATCGTGGGACGTTGCAAAGTTTGAAGTATGTGCGCATCGGTATGTTCACGTTGGCGAACCGGGTTGTGGCATTGCGGTTTTGGCTGATGGTCCGCGTGGTTACGACATACGTGGCAATGCTTTGGCACTCACCTTGTTACGGTCACCAAAGTTTCCCGATCCCCAAGCCGACATGGGGCGACAACGCGTTGAATGGTCGTTATATGTCGATCAGTGTCCGGGTGATGTTGAGGGCATTGAGATTGAAAGTGCTCGGATCGCCCACCCGTATCGGATCATTTCTGGAACTCCGGTGGCCATAAGCGCAGGAATTCGTCTTGACGCTCGTGGTGCGTTGATCAGCGTGATCAAGCCGGCCGATGATGGGTCGGGAGATCTGGTGGTGCGATTGTGGGAGACCAGAGGAGCGAGCACGTCGGGAACCTTGAGTATTTCTCGGCCTGCTGCAACAGCAGTTCTGTGTAATGCGCTCGAGGAACCACTGAGTCCAGAGATCATCTCGGTCAAGGATGGAATCGTTGATGTTGAGTTGGCACCGTTCCAGATTCAGACGTTGAGGATCAGTGCTTGATTGATGGCACACTTGCGCCATGAGTTCGCCTTTGATAGTTGAGCCAACACCGCTCCTTATTTTTGATGGCGACTGTGCGTTTTGTTCTCGATGTGTGCGATTTATCGAACGGCGTATTCGCCGTCACCCGCAGATCCAGTCGTGGCAGAGGTCTGATTTGGTTGCCCTTGGTCTGACCCAAGAGCAATGTGAAACTGCGGTACAGTTCGTTGATCGTGGGAGCATCACGTCGGCGCACGTAGCCGTCGCCCGAGTTTTGATCTACGGCAAGAAGGGCTGGGCCCTACTTGGCTACGCAATGTTATTGCCAGGCATCAAGCAGGTCGCCGGAGTTGTTTACCGCTGGGTAGCAAAGAATCGCGACCGAATGCCAGGGGGAACAGCCGAGTGTGCACTGCCGCAAAGCGAGCGCACCGAGCGTGAAATTGGCAACTGAAACAGCGCTAATTGACCCTCGAGTGGGGGAAATGGGCTGGCAGTCGTCAGAATAGAGGCGTGACGAACCCCCGTGAACAATGGCAGAAGGCTTTCGACGCTTCGAAAGTTCGTGATGAGCAATATCAGACGATGTCGGGCATTCCGCTTGAACCGGTTTATGGTCCCGAAGACGGCGACTTCCCGGGTGTCTATCCGTACACCCGTGGACCGTACGCATCGATGTATCGCTCGAAGTTGTGGACGATGCGGATGTTCGCTGGTTTCGGTACCGCGATCGATA
>CALPPJ020000089.1 GCA_943325425.2 Bifidobacterium breve
CCTCGCCGCAAACTTAACGAAGTACTTCAAGAGGTATACCGCATTGCACAGCGCCACGACCTTTTGGTCCTCAATGTTTTCCATGCGGGCGACGGCAATCTGCATCCGCTACTCATTTTTGATAAGCGGGACCCAGGCATTATGGAACGCGTCCATGCTGCTGGTGAAGAGATCGTTCGAGTCAGCGTTGAAGCCGGAGGAGTGCTTTCGGGTGAACACGGAATTGGTTTAGAAAAACGCGACTTCATGCCACTGATGTTTGGTCCTCATGACCTTCACGCCCAGGCGTCTATGCGAGTTGCATTTGATCCGCTTGGAATTGCTAACCCCTTCAAGGTGTTACCCAGCCCTTCGCAGTGCGGGGACGCCCACGACATGGGGGAGGATATGTGGGTATAGATCTCAGCAACTTTGCCGAGTCCATCGGCGGTGTCGACCATGGCCCACTATGGATTGCTGGACAACAGACTCGTACACCGGCTCCATCTCAACTACGACTCGTCGCCGCTCCCGCAGGCATTGTCGATTTACAACCCGATGAGATGACAGTCGTATGTGGAGCGGGCACTCCCATGGATGAACTCCGAACCGAGCTCGCCAAAGTCGGTCAATACGTCAACCTTCCCGATGGCCTGACGGGTCCAGGCACAGTTGGGGGAGCCCTCGCCGAAGGACGCAGCGATATCTATCGACTTGGACGCGGACCGGTTCGAGATACGTTGCTCCAAGTTCGATATGTCAACCACGATGGGCAAGTGGTCACTGCGGGTGGGCCAACCGTGAAGAATGTGAGTGGGTTTGACCTGTGCCGTTTACTCATCGGTTCACGCGGGCAACTCGGTTACTTCGGTGAGACGATCCTGCGCACTCGACCGATACCACAGTCATCAAGATGGTTCGTGATGAGCGAAGCCAGCCAGACCGTCGTCGAGAAAATACTGCGAGTCATCTATCGACCGGCATCGGTGTTGTGGGATGGACACAAAGTGTGGTTCTGCATTGAAGGCAACCCGAAGGATTGCGCCGCAATGATTCAACGCATCAGTGTTGAACTGCCAGTCATTACTGAAACCTCTGGACCGCCAGACCTGACTCTGTATCCGCACCGCCAATCAGTCCCGCCTCGATTTCTCGGCGATGTAGTACAAGAGAGCGCAAGATCTGACTCCCACAAAATCATCGTCGAGGCCGGAGTAGGAATTGTGCACCATCAAGTACCGCCTAAATCAACGCCAATTGAAAAGGGGATCACCATTCTTCATCGGCGAATTCTTGAACAGTTCAACCCGACTGGTCGACTCAACCCAGGGATAGAGATTCTCGCGAGCGCCCCATCCTTATGAACTTCGCGGAACTGCCATTAGTCGCGATACCGATCGCACTCGTTGACCAGAACGTGGTGGACGAAGCTATTCAAAAGTGCATGGCCGACAAAAATCTTCACAACCCTCGTCTCATTCGCGAATCGATGAACGCGGTCTATCTTGTTCAGTCGTCCGATGGTCCGCAAGTAATGCGCGTTAGCCGTCCAACAAGTAGCACGATGGCGGCTATTGAGTTCGCACATTATTTAGCCCGAAACGGCTTTGAAGTTCCCGGACCTTTGTCCCAAGCTCCATTTCGTCATGACGAAGTAGAAATCACATTTTGGGAATTCATCAATCACGACGCACATCACAATGTTGATTGGCGGCACATCGGATCAGTGGCGCGCCGTCTCCACGACCTTGATCCGCAAATTGTCGCCACGTTTTATCCATTGCCAATGGCAACATCATTTCCGTGGTGGGATTTTGATCGACTGTTGGCTGAACTGGGATCAAGTCTTGATTCTTCCGACCTAGATGTTCTGAAGAGTCGTTGGCACAGCCTTCAGCCGTTTTTCATTTCTGCCCAAAATGTCTATTCATCACCTACTTCGGGGCAGATGGCGTTGTGTCATGGCGATATTCATCCGGGCAATGTCATCGTCAATCGTTTGACTGGTCGGCCGATTCTGATCGATTGGGATTTGCTCTCAGTTGCTCCTCGTGAATGGGACCACGCGGCTTTGCTGACCTGGACACAACGATGGGGTGGCAACGCAACTATCTATCCAGAGTTTGCAACGGGGTACGGCACCAACTATTCAGGTAACGAGCTCGCGGAGGCGCTTGCTGAGATGCGCTTACTTTCTGCCACGTTGATGCGTTGGCGAGCCGGACTCACTTCTCCAGACGCCAAGATTGAGGCCGAGAACAGAATGAGATATTGGAGACAGGATCCCACCGCCCCGATGTGGCGTGCTGTCTAATTTCGGTTTACTTTGACAAATAAGAAATCACGGTGCGAAGTTGAGCCATTGATCTGAGATTTCGGCGTCACCGTAGATTTCGATTCCGGTATTTGCTCGTCCCCAACTTGACAACACGAGAGCGACAGCAGATCCTCGCCAAGCGACATCGCCTTTGGCATGTTCATGAGTGACGACAACTCGTTCGTCGCTAGGAACGATGAGCCATTCACCTTCGCCATCGGTGCAGTGCAAATGCAACGAACCCCGAGGGAATGTTTTGCCAAAGCGTTTCGCCCAACCAGTCATCATGTCGATGTACAACTCGTCAATTCCATCACAAGCCAATGAGCGATCCATGTCTACTGGTAAAGACAATGCCCGCTGAAGGTCACATATATGGACCGCAACTTCATTGGCCATCCGCCGGAAATAGAAACCAGCATCTTGCCGATCGGACCATGTCCATAGCGTTTCTGAAGGATCAGTATTTTCCAATGTATTCAGCACTGACCCTGCTCGAGCGGCGAACCACTCCAGAACATCTTGGCCGTCCGCAGGTCGACTTTCATCGCCTGGTCCAACGCGTACTTGCGAGCGCGGGATAACGATCGCATCCACCATGGCAAAAACCTGACCGACATGACCCAACAGATCACTGATTTTCCATCCAGGGCAATCACTCACCGCGACGTCAAGATTTCCAGTGGACATTGCGGTCATGTCATCGATAGACCTACGGAGCAATTCAAGATATTTCGGGGGATTTAACGAAGCCATATTGCTCAGACTAGACGCAACCACTGGCGGCGAGGAAGGTACGGTATGAGTGATGCCTGTTCGACCCCTAGCGATCACCGACGACGAACTGTCAACCTGCGTTGGCTGTGGTCTATGTTTACCGCACTGTCCAACATTTCGGGTGTCCAATGAAGAGGCCTTATCTCCGCGAGGGAGAATTGCGACAATCCGCTCCATTCAGTGGGACGGCCTAAAGATCGACGATCAGGTCAGCGAAATTCTCAATACATGTGTGCAATGCCGAGGTTGTGAACCAGCGTGCCCAAGTGGTGTCCCTTATGGTCGACTGATAGAGGCAGCCAAAAACAATATGGCGGCTCACCGCCAAACCACTCCTTGGTGGCAACGCTTCGGTCTACGACTCTTGCGCCACCACCGATTGTTGTTGATCGGAACACCACTACTTGCAATTGCTCAACGGGCCCGCCTTATTCCTAAGCGAGCCGGTTTGTCGCGCTTACCGCTTCGACTCGGACCGCCCATTGTTGCATCATCAAAGACTCCCGATGTGTGGCTCTACACCGGATGCGTCATGGATGCTTGGCAACGATCAACCCATCGATCAGTTGCGGCACTCATTTCAAAAGTCGGATGTAGTTACGGAGTTCCAAGTAAGGCTGGTTCATGTTGCGGAGCACTTCACTCACATGCCGGACTCAGTGACGAGGCCAAAGTTCTCGCACAAGCAGTGATGACGTCAATGCCTGGAAGTGCTCCGATCATTGTTGACTCAGCAGGTTGCGGGGCAGCACTGAAGGATTATGGACATCTGTTGAACACCTCCCAAGCCCACGAATTTAGTAAGCGAGTTTTTGATGTTCATGAGTGGCTTGAACCCCACATGGCCAACATTATGCAATCTCACTTACCGGTCTTGAATAAGCCGTCGATCATCGTGCAAGATCCGTGCCATCTACGACATGTCCAGAAATCCCACCTCGCGGTACGGACGATCTTGGCTCCGGTCGCCAACCTGATCGAACTTGATGATGACGGAATGTGTTGCGGTGCTGGCGGCGCCTATTCATTGGTTGAGCCTGAATTAGCTGCGCAAATCCGTGATCGAAAGGTGCACAATATTTCGACCAAGTTCACTGATGGCCCCAACATTGTGGCCTCAGCCAACCCTGGTTGCTTGATGCACTTACAGAGCGCAGGACTCATTGTCAAACATCCTGTTGACATTCTCGCCGAGGCTTTAGGTCTCGTACCCACAACAGATCAACTACCAACAGAGGGCTCAGCAAAGTAATGACTTTTTCTGATGATGACCGGCAATCCGAAATTGATCCGCAGGTTCTTGAACGCCTGAACGACATCGCGTCACGTTTGCTTGACGTTGCGTCATCACTTGATGATGTGATGTTTGATGTTTTGCGCGAAGCATCGCGACGCCGTGAAGGCCGACCGGCAATAGACAAAACATTGTCGCAGGCCCGCCGAGCAATCGACAAGGCCGCGCATTTACTCGATCTTGGCTAGAAGATACTGGCTAGAAGATCCTGGCTAGCTGAACTGTTGAGCCTTTTCAGTCAAAGCATCAATCAATTCAGTGAAACTTTTTTGGAACGTTGCAACACCTTCGCGCTCAAGTTTTTGCGCGACGTCTTCCATATCAATACCGATCATCTGCAACGCTTGCCAAACATCGTGGGCTTGTTCCACATTGAGGTCAATCGTTCGGGCAACAGTGCCATGATCAGCGAATGCATCAACTGTGGTGTCGGGCAGCGTATTAACCGAGTCGGGTCCGATGAGTTGATCAACGTACAACGTGTCGGGGTAGTTGGGATTCTTAGTGCTTGTTGATGCCCATAATGGGCGTTGCACTTTTGCACCCATGTTGACGAGAGCGTTCCAACGAGGTCCAGAGAAAGTCGTTTGAAACGCTTCGTACGCTAAGACTGCTTGAGCAATCGCGGCTTTACCTTGAAGAGATAGCGCTTCTGAGGTGCCCAATGATTCAAGTCGTGCATCTACTTCTGAATCAACGCGACTAATAAAAAATGATGCAACACTCGCTACACCTTGAATTGGATGACCTGCCGCAACCCGATCTTCGAGACCGTCGATGTATGCATCCATTACCTTTTGGTAACGATCAAGACTAAAGATCAAGGTCACGTTCACATTGCGACCAGCCGCGATCATGGCCCGAATCGCTGAGATGCACGGTTGCGTTGCAGGAATTTTGACCATCAAGTTGGGTCGCTGAACGGTGTCCCACAGGTGTTGGCCGGCCGCGAGAGTTCCCGATTCATCGAGAGCCAAGTTGGGATCTACCTCAACACTGACAAATCCGTCAGCACCGCCACTGGACTCATATACCGAGGCGAAAACGTCTAAGGCTCCGTGAATATCTTGCAGCACCATGGCCCAATAACTGTCAATGATGGAGTTCTTGTTTTCAATCAACGTCCGGAACTGCTCGTCATAATCCACCGAACCTTGAATCGCCTTTTGAAAAATTGTTGGGTTTGAAGTGAGTCCCCGAATACCGGAATCGCGGACTTTTTCTAAATCACCCGAAGAGATCAAACTCCGCTTTAAATTGTCGAGCCATGGACTTTGCCCTTCTTGCTCGAAAAGTTGAACGAGGCGCACTGAACTTGTCATACCTACAGAGTGACAGATTTGGTCGGTCGAAACACGTACTACTTGGCCGTCAATAGACCAAGAACTGTATTTTTCACATTGCTGACCGAGATACCGAGCCGATCAAGAACTTCTGCGCCAGGGGCACTGGCACCAAAGCGGTCAATCCCGATGCAGACATCGGCATAACGCTCCCAGCCAAATGTTGAGCCAGCTTCAACTGAAACAGTCGGAACGCCCTCAGGCAAAATACGTTCGGCCAAGTCGGGTTGCACAATTCGATAGGCCTCGAAACGATCCCATGAAGGCAATGAAACTGCTTGAACTTTGCGTCCGGCCTGTCCAAGTTCTTGTGCAGCGGCGATTGCGAGATGAACTTCGCTTCCGGTCGCAACGATCACAGCCTCGGGCGCTCCATCAACTGCATGAACAATTCCGGCCCCATGAGTAACTGCGGAGCCATCAGTGACAACGGGTAGATTTTGCCGACTGAGAACCACAACTGTCGGACCGTCAAATTCGTAAGCCGCGCGAATCGCTTCTGAAGTCTCATTGGCGTCACCCGGACGAATCACCTGCAAATTGGGAATAGCGCG
>CALPPJ020000090.1 GCA_943325425.2 Bifidobacterium breve
AAACCTCCTGGTCTCGAAAGATTGATTGATGACTAACGCCCAATTCCGTTCACTTCTTGCCCCAGGTCGCATTGCGGGACTAGATCTGAGCAATCGAGTGTTCCTCCCAGCAATGGATATGAACCTGTGCGTTGAAGGCGAAATCAGCGACGGCGAAATTGCGCACTACACCGCACGTGCTGCTGGCGGCACTGCCATGGTCATTACGGGTACCGGAGCGGTTGCCTGGCCAATTGGAGCAACGAGTCGACACCAACCAGCCTTTTCTGATGACAAATTCATTCCAGGCATTCGACGACTCGCCGATTCAATTCATGCGGTTGGCGGAAAGTTGTGCATGCAGTTATGTCATCACGGCAAGACAGCGAGTGTTGATACTGCCGATGGTCGACCCCAATTGGTCCCATCTTTGTTGGAGGGAAAGCCAGACCTTTCTGCGCTCCGTGACAATCCAATGTCTGAATTGATGGGTCTCGCAACTGCCACACAAGGTAAAAAGGCGACGTACAAAATCGCCGATGAAGATGATTTGGCTTGGGTGATTGATCAGTTCGCACAGGCCGCTCGGCGGGTGAAGGAAGCCGGGGTTGACGCGATTGAAATTCATGCGGCGCATGGCTATTTGCTTTCGACATTTCTTTCGCGTGGCTACAACAAGCGGGATGATCGTTGGGGAGGCTCGCTCGAAAACCGCGCGCGGTTGACATGTGAAGTAGTGAAAGCAGTCAAAGTTGTAGTCGGTGCTGACTATCCAGTGATTGTGCGCCTTAATGGTTTTGAATTTGGCCTTGAAGATGGTCTCACCCCCGATGAAACTGCGCGGGCAGCAGCACTCATTGAAGAGGCTGGCGCAGATGCGATACATGTGTCGGCAAATGCCCACAATCCTTTTGCAGATTTCACGCAAGGTCCACTGCCGGCAGAAGTTGGGCAGTATCGCGAATACACCAAGATTGTGAAGCAGCATGTGACAATTCCTGTTATCGCTGTGGGGCGGATGCTCCCAGAGATTGCCAGTGAAATGTTGCAACTCGGCGAATGCGATTTTGTCTCAATGGGACGACAACTATTAGCTGATCCTGAATTGGTGAACAAGATTCGTGAAGGACAGAGAAAATCAGTTCGTCCATGTATCAACTGTTATGTCTGCGTTGAACAAAACTTCTTTGACGGAAACCCAAAGTGCGCGGTTAATCCAGCGCTCTGCAATGAAAGTGTGGCAGTGCTTTCGCCAATGACATCGGCGAAACATGTTGTTGTGATCGGCGGGGGACCAGGTGGCATGGAGGCAGCGCGTGTCGCTGCGATTCGTGGAGCCAAAGTGACATTGATTGAAAAGGGTGCGCGATTAGGGGGAACCATGTGGTTCTCGCAACTGACTACTCCTGCCAATCAGTTATTGGTTGATTGGCTGACGCATGAAATTGAGCGATTGAACATTGATGTTTTGCTGTCAACAGAAGCTACTCGCGAGGTTGTCCAGGCTTTGAATCCAGACGACATCGTTGTTGCGACTGGCGCGCGGCGCGGATTGCCCGGAGTGCCAGGTGCTGAATTGCCGCATGTATTGACGGGTGACGTTTTGCGAGGCCTGATTACTGGTGAAAAAGATGCTGACAGTCGCTCGTTGAGTTCCCTAGGAAAATTGGTGGTTACTGCTGGGCGCAGTCTCGGACTCTTGAATTCGGCCGATCGCATTCGGTCCCTTTCTAAGACGTGGATGCCCGTTGGCAAAAGAGTTGTAGTGATCGGCGGTGGCTTAGTGGGTCTTGAACTGGCCGAGTTCTTAGCTGAACGAGGTCGACTTGTAACCGTGCTTGAAGAAGGTCCTCACATGGGTCTTCCGATGGCGATGCCTCGTCGCTGGACCGCGGTAAACAAGGCCACTAAACACGGGGTCGTCTTAGTTCGCGACGCCGTTGTTGTGTCCATTGACAAGGTTTCGGTTCGCTATCGAAACGGAGATGACGAGTTTGAGGTTCGTGGTGACACAGTTGTGGTCGCTTCGCAAGTTGAACCAGATATGTCGCTGGCGGACTCGCTCAGAGATTTGGGTATACGAGTTCAAGTAGTAGGAGACGCAATGGCTGTCGGATACATCGAAGGTGCAATGCATACGGCCCACGAGGTTGCTCGTGAGCTCTGAAAGCGCTGCTCTGACCTTTGCCGATTATGTTCGGGCGCGCAGCCAAGACGACAATGTGGCGATTCGTAGTCACGATGGAACACTGACCTATCGCGAGTGGTGTGAAGGCGTCGCCGAGCGGGCGGCAATGTGGCGGAACATTCTCGCCAGTCGACCAGAAGGCACACCGCCACATATTGGCGTTTTACTAGAGAATTCGCCCGAATTCACGATGTGGTTAGGAGCAGCAGCCGTCACCGGATCGGTCATTGTTGGTATCAATCCCACACGACGCGGTGCCGAACTTGCCCGTGATATCACGCATACTTCATGCCAGATTGTGGTGACTGAAAGCAGTCAATCTGAGTTACTCGACGGGCTTGATCTTGGTATTGATGATTGTGTCTTGGTCGTGGAATCAGACGACTACAAGTCAAGGGTCGCGGAGCACCGCGGTTCTTTACTGCCAACAGCGCAAGAGTGTCCTGTGAATCCGACGGATACGTTTTTATTGCTCTTCACTTCAGGTACTAGTGGTGCACCGAAGGCAGTGATCACGAGTCATCAACGATTGGGATTCGTTGCTCAGTCAATGAATATGATCATTGCGCTCACGCCACAGGACACGACGTACATCTGCATGCCGTTGTTTCACTCAAATGCGCTATTTACGGCTTGGGCACCAAGTTTGGTTTTCGGATCAACAATTGCACTGCGTCGTAAATTCTCGGCCAGTGAGTTCTTGTCTGATGTTCGTGCCTTTGGTGCAACGTATTTCAACTATGTCGGAAAGCCACTCACTTACATTCTTGCAACGCCAGAGCAAAGCAATGATCGAGATAACCCGTTGCGACGCGGTTTTGGTAACGAAGGTTCTGAAATAGATCTATTGCGTTTCGCCGAGCGATTTGATTGCAAACTCACTGACGGTTATGGCCAAACCGAGACGGGTGCTTCCATCGTGCGGATCCCGAATATGCCTGCCGGATCATTGGGCGTCGCAGCGCAATCAACCATCACAGTGCGAGATCCAGCAACTAATCAAGAGTGTCCACGGGCGATCTTTGACAATGATGGTCGGCTCATGAATTCAGAAGAGGCCACTGGCGAGATTGTGAACGGTGGCGGCGGAACGTTTGAGGGTTATTGGAATAACGCTGCCGCCAATGAAGAGCGCATCCGTGATGGTGCTTATTGGACGGGCGACTTGGCCTACCGCGACGAAAATGGATTCTTCTATTTCGCTGGTCGAAGTGCTGATTGGATGCGAGTTGACGGCGAGAATTTTGCAGGTGCTCCGATTGAGCGAATATTGATGCGACATCCCGATGTCATTTTGGCAGCGGTCTACGGAGTTCCCGATTTTGACATGGGTGATCGAGTGATGGCGGCTCTGCAGTTGCAGCCAGGTGCGACATTTGATCCCGCGGCGTTTGCTGAATTTTTGAATTCGCAAACCGACCTAGGGCCGAAATGGGTTCCAAGTTTTATTGAGATAGTTGACGATTTCCCGATGACACCCTCAAACAAGGTGATCAAGCGCGAGTTAGTACTGCGCCGTTGGCACAATGCTGAAAATGAAAGTGACGCAAGGATTTGGTGGCGAACTGGTAAAGAAATTCGCTTTGAAAGATTCGGCATTGCCGAAGCACAACTGCTTCGCTCAAAGTTCGCAGCCCAGAATCGTGAAGGACTTTTAAACTAGAGAGTGATGAGGTTAGGGAATAAGAGCAATTTTTCCGGCGACCTTGCGATCTTCGAGATCTTGTAAAGCTTGAGCAGCCTGTTCGAGCGGGTACGACTGGGGCTCGACTGGATGAAGTTCGCCCTGTGCGATCAACTCCATCACTTTTGCCAACATGCGATCGTTGAGTCCAGGATTCTTTCCAGCCCATCCACCCCAATCAACCCCAGTGATGCGGCGATTACGTAGCAAGACCTGATTCGCCGGAAGTTTTGGAATGCCGGCCACAAAGCCAATCACCAGATATTGGCCGTCATCTGTGAGTGCACGTAAGCAGGTTTCACCAAGCTCTCCGCCGACGGGGTCGTACAAGTAATCAATTCCACCACCCGAAAGACGCTTAGCTTCTTCTTTCACTTCATCTGCTGAAAGCGTTGAATCAATAACGGCGAATGCGCCGCGTTCAAGCGCGAGGTTGCGTTTTTCTTCAGTTGAAGCGGCAGCAATGACTCGCAGTCCGAGTGCTCGCCCCACATCGACAGCACCGAGACCAACACCGCTACCTGCACCGAGAACTAATAGATGCTTATCCCGTTCAACATGGGCACGTTCGACGAGCGCAAACCAAGCTGTGAGGTAGCTCTGCATAAAAGTTGCGGCCTGACCATCAGACAAGGTGTCTGGCAGTTTCATAATGCGCTTTGCCGAAACGACAGCCTCAGAGCTAAAGCCACCTAAGCCGACATTGGCGAACACGCGCGTACCGATCTGTACATCGGTGACATCAGGGGCGATCTCGGTAATTCGTCCGACGACTTCCATCCCTGGGACAAAGGGTGTCGGAGGTTTGATTTGATACTTGCCCTGCACAAAAAGCGCATCAACGAAATTGACTCCACATGCGGTTACCGCAATGCGAACAGAACCGGGGAAGAGTTCGGGCGAGGGCTTTTCCTCGAGCACTAATTCAGAAAGAGGGGCGAACTGGTTGCAGACAATTGAACGCATGTCTCAACCGTAGCGATCCGTGAAGAACGGGCACGATCTGACACACTGTCAGAAACGGGATTTCATGGGAAGGGTAGTCATGAGCACTATTTGTGTCACCGGAACCGCGTCGGGTATCGGCGCAGCCACCAAGCAGAAACTTGAAGCACAAGGCCATCGAGTGATTGGCGTTGATCTTCGTGATGCCGACGTGTGCGGCGATCTTTCAAAGCCCGCAGATCGCCTGCGAATCGTCGAGGAAGTGAACGCCTTGTGTGGCGGTGTCTTGGACGGACTTGTTCCCTGCGCGGGAGTAAGTACCCCGGTACCAAATGAACTTATTGTGCGCGTGAATTTCTATGGCACCTTGGCCATTGTGAATGGACTACGTCCTGCGCTGGAAAAAGGAACGAACTCAGCAGTCGTCATGATCTCTTCTAACTCGACGACGATGACACCTGGTTTGTCGGTTGATGATGCAATGGCTTATTTGCAGCAAGATGAAGAAACAGTTGTGGCGCGATTTAGCTCTCCGGCAGCTTTCGTTGCATATCCTGCTGGCAAATTAGCGATTGCTTTCTGGGTGCGCAGGTCGGCTGCTGATTGGATGAAATCAGGTATTCGGCTGAATGCAGTCGCTCCAGGTGTGATTGATACTGGGATGACGCGTCCGTTGCTCGATATGCCAGGTGTGAAGGATTCTCTAGACATGATTCCGATACCTCGTGGGCGATGGGGTCAGCCAGAAGAGATTGCGAATGCGATTGCGTTTTTGGGATCGCAAGAAGCTTCGTACATTGTTGGTCAGACACTATTTGTTGACGGTGGCACCGACGCGTTGTTGCAGCCGACCGCGCATCCGCATCCGCTCCCGGGTGGCCCGAAATCATGAGTCACTCCAATGCATTGCGGCATAGCGATCAGATTGCTTGGTTGATCGCTTCGGAAGAGATTCGTCAACTTGCGAGTAGGTATGCGATTTTCTATGGTGCCCGCGATACGCAAAATCTTGCAGCGCTGTTTATCCCAGACATCAAGGTCACTCGTGAAACCGCAGGCACTCAGGCATTGAAAGAAAGTTTCGATGGTCAGATGCATGCGCTCGGGCGGGTCATTTTGCAAGTCAATAATCACCTTATTGATGTAGCTGATCAGTTCAGTGCGACGGGAATCGTGTCATGTCGCGGTGAGATTGAAGATGCCGACGGGAACTGGATCATCCATCAAATCCAATATCACGACACGTATACATGTGTTGATGGACATTGGTTATTTGCTCGTCGTAAGCACTTGCTGTGGTACGGCCACACTATGCCGAACGCCCCAGTCGGACTTGAAGACGCGAACTGGCCGGCAAATCAAACCGGTCGAGGTGAGTTGCCTGAATGCCT
>CALPPJ020000091.1 GCA_943325425.2 Bifidobacterium breve
CAACCACCGACGAGTGCGCCACTTCAATCACCTTCACCGTGTCAACAACGGGCAAACCCGGAACCGAGCCGTCCGCACCGGAAACAACTGCGGCGATCACTGAGCGATACAGATGTTCAGTTGCAAATGGTCGCGCCGCATCATGCACCAAAATCATCGTTGCCTCAGCAGGTACAGCCGACAGACCATTTCGCACACTTGCCGTTCGCGTTGGACCGCCCGACACCACCCGCACTTGCGGATAGGGGGCATGGATGGTCGTTTCATCGGCGACGTCATCGCTCGGAACCGCAACGACTACCCCGTCGCTACTGGATAGTGCGACCGCGATGGCATGATCAAGCACCCGGCGGTCGCCAATCATCTCGTATTGCTTCATCGTCCCAAAACGACGCCCTGAACCACCCGCGACCACAATTGTCCAGATCTGTGGCGAGGCTCCATTCGGCGGAGTTGTCGCTGGTGTTGTCGCCTGAACATCGGACATACGGGTTGAGGGTAGTACCGTATGGTTCTGATGGCTTACGAAGACGTCCTCCTCCGCACCGATTTTTTTGGCGACGCGCCGACCGAACAGGTCTCCGCGATCGCTGCTACTGGCCGAAAGCGCATACTTTCGCGTGGCGATCACTTGTTTGAGGCAGGTGAAGAAGCCGAGTCGATGTACATCGTCATCAGCGGTCGCGTCGCAATTGCGATTGCCAGCGAACTCGACAAGCGCGAGAGCATGGTGGCTCTCATGGAAGCCGGAGACCTCTTCGGCGAAATGGGATTACTTGATGGTGGTCCACGTTCGGCTATGGCTCGCGCCATTGAACCGAGCGAAGTTCTTGAAATTCCCTACGATCCCGTAGGCGAATTACTTGACAACAACCCGAAGGTTCTGCGCGGCGTTGTACGCATGTTGGCCGAGCGCCTTCGTGTCATGGACGGCGCCCTTGCCGACTCCGTTTTCCTCGACGTCACTGGCCGTACCGCCAAGCGTCTTCTCGAACTTGCTGCTGGAGCCGACGAATTTGTTCTACCTGTCACTCAAGAAGAACTCGCTGGCATGGTTGGTGCTTCACGTGAACGTGTCAACAAAGCAATTAGTAGCTTCATCCGCTTGGGCTGGATTGAGCAACACGAGCGCCGCTACAAAATCTTGTTACGCGACCGCCTCGAACTTCGCGCTCGCTGATTGAGCGATGCCGATGGGGCATCCGTCAACAACCCACAACCCACGACCCTTTGCTTCTCCGTAAACATGCGGTTGCGATGTGTACAGACCAAGTAGATCCGCTTCATCAACAGCCGCACGTCCGAGCAACATCCCAGTACGTGATCGTCGCAAAGTATTGAACCAATGTTCAGGGTGAGCCCGCACGAAGTTCGGTGATGCACTTGCTATTAACGTGACGTTGTCCGAACTTATTGCGGTCTGATTGAGAAAATCGGCGATGTGTGAATATGCCGTTGATTCATCAGCGAGTATCAGCGTCGGTTTTTGATCAAACTCGCCTTTCACATCGACGATTTCGGTGTGCTGTCGAAGGTCAATGACCCGACCTAGTGGATGAACCTGCTCCCAAGCATGTTGCATTGCTCCCATCACCATCGTTCGACCCGAATGGCGCGCTCCCAAGATTGCAATCCCTCTTCCGAATGGAAGACACACCTCAGTGAGATCATCGGCCAGCACTGCCCATGATTCGGCCTGTTGCAATGAATCACTCGTGATCACCCGTGGCAGATGACGCAACTCCGGTTGCGATGCAAGTACAGGCCTCGGTGAACTACCGCCATTTTCTGGTGCCAACAATTGTGCAAACAATTCTCGGCCGTCGCAATCGACTACACAACGACCAGGAGGTGATGTCAATGCCCACTTCTGCTTCACACGGCTACTCAACATCGCTGGAATCGCCGTTGCCTGAATTCCAGAAATCACGCACGCGATGCGATGGCTCGGTCCCTCTAAGAAAATTCTTTCAAACATCGTCCAGATTTCAAGACCGATGCGATCGTCAATGAAATGATTACGCCAAATATCAATATCGTCAATGAACAAAACCCACTGCTCCTCTTCATCCAAAACTGGTGGTCCGTCAATTCTTTTGATCATCATCAGCAACAGTCGCCGCAACAATTCACGATCGCTGACATCAATATGCTGTGCCATTGACGATCGCAGGCCAGAACAACTGATTGAGAAGACTTGCGCGTCGCGTGCCACCGATTGCTGGCGCATCATCGTTAACGCGCTGGTTTTACCTGTCTTCGCCGACCCAAAAATAAGAACATGTTGTGATAACTCCCATAAAAGTGGAACTTGCTGTTGCTGCATCGGGTCATCAACCAGACCAATCACAACTTCAGAATTATGCATGAGCCTCGTGGATGCAATCTCTTTGGCCACGAGTTGATTGGGTAACGCATCAAGCCACGGACGTCGCGGATCGGGGATTTCTCCGAGTGCCCGTGATTCATTCACCGTGATGACCAGTGACTCAATATCAATATCTAAGTGTGTGGCTTGAAAGACATACAACTCATCCGAACCAAGACGTAAGACTGCTCGACCAGGAGTATCTCGTGAAAAGCTCGCCGCCACGTTCGAGCCAACAATCTCAGACGAATCGTGGCTGGATTGAACTCGTAGAGCGAGTCGAATATTGGCATTTGCCAACACATCAGCCGACAATGCCGAACCGGGACGTTGCGTGGCAACAATGAGATGAATTCCTAAACTGCGGCCGCGCTGAGCAATTCCAACGAGGGATCCGATGAAGTTAGGGACATCCTCTTTCAATGCTGCCAATTCATCAACGACAACAACCAAGCGCGATAAGCGGATTTTCGGGTCATTTCGAAGTTGTTGCTCGCGATAGCGCAACTCTGCCTCAAGACTCACTAACACTCTTTCGGCTAAACCGACATCAAGATCGGTAATCACACCAACTACGTGTGGAAGATTCATCCATGAGTCGAAAGCTGCGCCGCCCTTGTAATCAATCAAGATGAAAGTCACGTCGTTTGGTGAATATTGCAGAGCAAGCCCGATCACCCATGTTCTGAGGAAGTCGCTTTTACCTGAACCCGTAGTCCCCACCACAACTGCATGTGGACCATCGTTGACTAGATCAATAGCGATTGGACCATCGGCCGACTCTCCGAGGATCACGCTCAAACAATCGCGGTCTTGTTGTTGCCAATACGTTGCGATTGATTGAGATGAAAGTTGAGAGTTCTTCACAGATGTCGAAAACGGAACTTCTTTCGGCACAAAACTTCCATCGTTGTCGGGATCAATCCACCGCCTGAGAGCCTGCGCAAAATGTCGGGCGGTTGTTTCAGACATCCCATCAATTCCAGATTCATCAGCATTGAGTGAGTCGCTACACAGAGCCGAGAGATCAAGACGACTTGGAGCCACAACGATCATGGAGACATTTTGGTTGTGAAGAATTCGACGAGCGATTGAAGTTCGGTTGGCAATTGTTTCTTTCTCGTGTACAAAAATCAAACGATGTTTGTTTTCGTAGCCGGCACTTTCAAGATCAAATCGGTCTAAGGGTGTGCTCCGCACCTGAACGAATTCTTTCAAGAACTTCCACTCGTCGTCCACATCACTGGCAAAAATCAACTGCCAGTCGGCTGGTCCAATTTCAACAGCAAGTCGCGCGATTAATGCGGTCACGCACTGACGAGCCCGCATTCCGTAGATCCCAAGAATTTTGCCGGCAGCGATGTTGACACTCCGCGGATAGTGAGTGATGACAATCGGTTGCTCATCGTCCTTGAGCATCACTTCGCGTGCTTCTACGCCAACACACACCTCATCAAGTTTCCGATGCGTCCACAATTGGGCATCACCATTTTCAACGCTGACCCGCAACCGACCGATTGACGTGTGGCGGTAGCGACGCCGTTCAACTAACGCTTTCGTGAATTCAATGTTTTGCTGATGAAACTTCTCGGTGGCACACAACGCCTTGTGGCGCCAACGAATCATTGACCTCCGATAGGAGACGCTGCTGACTCCCCAGGTCAACAATGCGATGAGTCCGGTTGTCATCGCAAAGAGACCAAAGAGCATTTGCTTGGTCACGACTGCCATCACGACACCCAGCACCGCTCCACTCACGATAGGGACCATCGGCGGCGACATCGGGGCCGGTGGTTCGGGCTCGAGTTCTGGTCGCTTCGGAGCCAAGAGACTTTCTTGATTCTCGTGCAGCACCCGATGGAAAATCGCCGGAGGCCGCTCCGCAGATTGTTGAGCGTGGCGAACCTCGCACCAGGATTCGCCGATGGCAACAGTCGGCACTTGACCACCGTTGTGAACCTGAAGAACGCCACCTAGTGCCCGACACTCAAGATGCGGTGGGTTCCAATCAAGAAGCCCATGATGAGGTTTAACCGAGGGATCATCAATCGTGAGTCCCGCCACGTTTGAACGGCCAATGGTCTGACGACCAATTTGCATGGGCAGAACTGCCCCACTGTCGGGTCCACTCATCACGACTAGTTCGTACGAATTCATGGCGCAGTGATGCCTCGTGGCTCTCACCCACGGTCTCACCACCGGTGTTGATCGGGGTTGTAGTGGGACGAGCGGTGAAGGTCCTGGTGCCTAGTGGCGCCATGACACCAACACATATAACTCGAACCGGCCGTATCAGTTTGGCAACCAATCTCATGGCCGAATGGCAACGAATGGCTCGTCAACCTCACAACATTCGCCGAGCAAACGCCTTGGGCTTACCTGGAGAACCCGTTACTCACCTTCAAGAGATGCTGTTACGAAGTGGACTTGATGACACCACAAATGCCAACCACTTCGATGAATACTTGGCCCGGCTTGTTGAGTGTGCCAAGGCTGACGACTTAGCGACTCGGATGGTTTTCCAACGCATCATGCCCGGTCTTATTTCTATGGCCATGCGCCGCGCTCCTTTAACTGTCGGGGGTTTATCAAGCGCATTTGATCTCATTGCATCGGCGGCCTGGATCGTTATTCGCAGATTCCCCATTGACCGTCGTCCCCGCCGTGTGGCAGCAAACCTGCTCATGGATATTGAATATCAAGCATTTGTGCGCGAGCCCCGCCTCAAGCGAAATCGCACCGAATTCAATTTCGCACCGGGCGGATTACTGGGGATTGAGTTTGAACGTTTTCGTCGTGGCCAATTTGACAATGATCCGGTGGGTAACAGTGCCTACCTTGACCTGTTGTTTTATGAGTTTGAAAAACATGGACTCACCGAGAACGATCTCCAGATATTGCGCGCCATCTGCCATGACATCAACTCCGTCGAGATCGCCCCACATCTCAATATCAAACCGCGCAGCGTTCGCAACCGTCGTGAACGAGCAATCGAGAAGGCGCGCGAGGTACTTTCCGAACGAGACGATCTACAACCGTGAACACATATTCAACGATCGGGCAGATCGTCGTATCCAGCATCTCCTGGCATGAGCAGCGCATCAATACGTCCGTCATCACGCCATTTCACTTTGGGTAAAAGTTTGGGCGGGGTTCCGATCTTGCCAGCGGCATCCATGATTGCATCAACCGACGAATGTGCGGCCAGGAACTCAAGATTGGCGGTCGTTGGTGGCAACATCAGCAGCTCACCGGCATGCGCACGATTCAGAGCATCACTTGGCGTGACCCACAAGCTGTCAATGGTTTCCTTGTCGTCGTGTAGAGGTGTTTGATCATCGGGCATTGCCACGACGAAGAAACGAGTATCAAATCGACGAACTTCGCCATAAGGCGTCACCCAATGAGCAACCCACAACAACTCTTCGGTCTGGGCAACAAGATTCTCGGTGGTCAACACACTGGTCATACTGCGTTCGCCAGCATGAACGATGTGGCGATAAGTCGTAAAGCGCTCGTGCGACACCGGATCATCAAATCGCACGGTCACACCCATTGAAGTTCGGGCCAACAACACGCCGGCTTCTTCGAAGCATTCGCGGATTGCCGCAATTTCATACGACGAATCTTCTGCGTCAACTGCTCCACCAGGGAAGACATACATTCCTCCGGCGAAAGCGGCCTTAGTTGTGCGACGCATCATGAAAACTTCAACACCTGTTACATCAGACTCGCGCAACAACATCACTGTTGCGGCTGGCCTGATTGCAACGCTTGCAGGATCAAAAGCAGAATTCTGTGACAAGGTCAGTCCA
>CALPPJ020000092.1 GCA_943325425.2 Bifidobacterium breve
AACGTTTGAAGAAGTTAGGAGTTCCACGCTTGTTGTCACGCGCTGGTGCTGTGGCCGGTGATGTGGTGTGGATTGGTGATTTCTCGTTTGACTACGCTCCGGATATGTGAAGGTTGTTTCGATGCGTGTCGTTGCCAAAATCGGAACATCGTCGCTCACTGATGATGTAGGCGTGATTGATCGCGCCATGATTGCCAATATCTGTCGGCAAATTGCGCAACTGCGTGCCGATGGACATGAGGTCGTTCTCGTGACATCAGGAGCCGTGTCAGCAGGCGTTTCAGCGCTCGGCATGAAAGAGCGTCCAAGCGATATTCGTACACTGCAAGCTCTTGCTGCGGCTGGTCAAAGTCGTTTGATGGAGGTCTATAACGCCGAGTTTGGTAGTCATGGCCTCGTTGCTGCCCAGGTACTGCTTGTACCGCACGACTTTGTTGATCGCACGCAGTACCTGCACGCTCGCGACACCCTTGAACGGCTGATTGAACTTGGCTGTGTTCCTGTCGTCAACGAGAACGATGCGATCGCTAACGATGAAATTCGTTTCGGCGATAACGACCATATTTCGGCTTTGTTATCGCACCTTCTCAAGGCCGATGTGCTGATTTTGTTGACCGATATTGAAGGTTTATACACATCTGATCCACGTAGTGATTCCTCGGCCACGCTGATTACCGACGTTTATGAAGGTGACCCCCTGATGAGCGTTGATGCTGGAGCATCTGGGTCGAACCGTGGCAGCGGTGGAATGGCGTCAAAGCTTTCGGCAGCACGAATCGCATCGTGGTCGGGAGTGCGGGCGGTTATTGCGCGCGCCGAAATCACCGATGTAATGAACGGGATCGTGGCTGGTGCCGTTGCGCAAATTTCGACAATCGGTACAACCTTTCACGGTTCAGATCGCAACTTGTCGGCACGCCAGTTATGGGTGGCATTTGCTAGTGAAGTAAGTGGTCGTGTGCATATTGATGCGGGGGCATCACAGGTGCTTGTGCGCGGTACAGTGTCTTTGCTGCCCGCTGGAGTCGTGCGCGTTGAAGGCGATTTTGACTCAGGCGAAACCATTGAAATCGTTTCTGATGACGGAACATTGCTTGCCCGTGGAAGCGCTTCTATGTCAAGCGCTCAAGTCACGCAATCAGCTGGTCGACGATCAACCGATCTTGACGACGGTTTTCCGCAAGTCGTGGTGCACCGTGATGCGCTGGTTTTATTGCCCCGATGAGTTTCGGTTACTGATAAATCGTTGACTTGCTGAACGCAAACTGTTGACTTCAGGAACTCTCAACAGTGTGAGCGCGCCAAGGTATACCAGCAATCCGACGACGACGCCGACTGAAATTTTGAGGACAGCTCCAAAGCCATCGTTGTCGCCCACTGGCTTGAGAGCGAGCCAAAGTACGGCTCCCATGACTGCTGCGGCAGCCAGCATTCGCGCCAGACTCCTGAGCACGTCCAAGACGGGGAAAGTATGGACTTTGATTCTTAATACGAATAGCGCGATCACGGCGCCGACAACATACGACACTGCGAAGGCCACGCCGAGTCCGAGCACCCCATAAGAACGAACGAGGGCGAATGCCAAAATGATGTTCAAGACATTTTGCACAAGGTTGATGAGGAAAGGTGTACGTGTGTCTTGATGCGCGTAAAAACCGCGCAAGGCAAAGAGATATATCGAATAGCCGACCAACCCAAGAGAAATACCTGCCAAAGCACGAGAGGTGGTAATTGCTGCGTTGTTGCTGAACTCACCGTGTTGTAGTAGCGCTCCAATAATTGGTCGTGACATCACCAAGAATGCAAAGGCCGCGGGAAACGTGAGTAGTCCAACGAGGCGCAGGCCAAATGCGGTGCGTTCAACAAAAGCATTTCGGTCGCGCCGAGCGACCGCTCGGGCCATTTCAGGAATGAAAGTAGTGGCGATGCTCATGGCCAGTAATCCATGTGGGAAGTAGAAGAAAGTTGTCGCTTTCGTAAAGGCGTCTTGCCCACCACTACCAGGCTCGGCCAAATTTTTCACCACGATGACTGTTGCTTGGTTCGCCATGACATATCCAAAAGTCCAACCAGACAGTCGAATGAGGTGGCGCACCGCAGGGTGACGTGGCTGAAACCGAAAACGAAAGTTCAGGCCAGCCTTGTGTAACGCTGGCAAAAGAATGAGTGCTTGCAGCGCGATGCCCCCCGTAGCACCTAAACCAAGCAACCAGCGAAAGGAGGGGCTATTGAGTACTTCGGCGAGAGGGATTCCGTCGTCGGGGTGATGTAACAGAATTGGTATGTACAACAGTGAGCAGATGATCACAATGTTGGCCAAGAGCGGCGACCATGCGGCAGCAAAGAAGCGGCGTTGAGCATTGAGCAGCGAACCTAAGACCGCGGACACTCCATAGAAAAAGATTTGTAGCAAAAAGATTCGAGTGAGAGCAGTACCAACGGTGCGGAATTGATTGGCGTCAACTCCATCGGCCGGATTAAGTGAAAACACGCGGAACACCCATGGTGCGAAAAACACGGCGATCGCAGTAATGAATGTCAATGCCACGATCGCAGTACCGACGACGGCTTCAGCAGAATCCCGATCATCATTTTCAAGCATGCGAGTGAACATCGGAACGAGGGCGGCCGATAGAACGCCACCAAGAAGAAGTTCATATACGGCGTTAGGGGAGTTGTTGGCCCCGTCGTAGGCATCGGCAAGTGCGGTTTGGCCGATAATGACTCCAAAGACGATGACGCGCAGCATCCCGGTGAGTCGTGAGAGTCCCGTTCCGAGCGCAACGATGGCATTACTACGAAGTAGATGGCTGCCAGAGGTCGATAAAGAGCCTCCATGTGTCGGGGTTGGCTCGCTCAGTGCGGTCATCTCGTTCGACTGCGTCTCCTCACCGTTCATCGCTGTACAGGGTAGGTCGTATGTGGGGTCAGTTTGACTCATTCCCTCGGCAGAATTCTTGCGCCTGAGCCTCAACTTGTAGGGTGAATGACATGGAACATCGTTTTTCTTCCGTTCAGCAGGTCCGTGACAGCCTGAAGGACGTCAATTATCTTGCCGATGATGGCATCGCCGGCGTCGCATTCTTAGCGGACCGCTTAGCAAAGCCCATCTTGGTCGAAGGACCAGCTGGAACGGGTAAAACCCAGTTGGCCAAAAGCGTCGCAGAAATGCTCGGCGCACGACTGATCCGCTTGCAGTGTTACGAAGGCCTAGACGAGTCCAAAGCCTTGTACGAATGGAACTACAAGAAGCAGTTGTTGCGCATTCAGGCCGACAAGAACAGCGATTCATGGAGTGAAGTCCACGACGACATCTTCAGTCGCGAATTCCTTTTGACCCGTCCGCTTCTCGAAGCAATTAGCGCTCCAGATCCGGTCGTGCTGTTGATTGACGAAGTCGATCGTGTCGAAGTCGAGACCGAAGCTTTGCTGCTTGAAATCTTGTCGGAGTATCAGGTGTCAATTCCTGAACTCGGAACGATTACAGCAACGCAAATCCCCATGGTGTTTTTGACGTCAAACAACACACGTGAACTGTCAGAAGCCCTCAAACGTCGTTGTTTGTACTTGCACGTTGACTATCCGTCAATGGAACGTGAGAAGGAAATCGTTCTAGCAAAAGTTCCCGACATCACCGAGAACTTGGCTGATCAAGTGGCGCGCATCGTGCGCAGCATTCGTCAGCTCGATTTGAAGAAGGCACCAAGCGTCAGCGAAACCCTCGACTGGGCTCGCACCATGATGTTGCTAAATATCGATTCAATTGATGCCCAGACTGCCAAGGAAACTTTGCACGTTTTGCTGAAGTATCAGTCAGATATCGCTAAGGCCGCCAAAGAACTTTCCGTTGACTTGACCTGATCAGAACTGTTGTCTGTCACTCATGCTTGATCTACTTTCTGGATTTGTTCAAGAACTTCGCAACGCCGGCCTGCCGGTTTCATTGACGGAGAATCTTGATGCCATGGAGGCGGTTCGGCATATCCCGCTGGAAGATCGTGACGCATTTAAGTATGCGCTCGGCGCAACCATGGTGAAGAACAGCGCCCACTGGCGTTCGTTCGAGACAGTATTTGAAGTCTATTTCTCGATGCGCGGACCCGAATACAAAATCGGTGAAGGCGCCGAGGATGATCTCGAGCAAATGTGGCGCGAGATGCAAGAGCAAATGCAGCAACAGCAAGGTGAAGGTAAGGGTTCATCCGGCGGGATGGACAGCCTGACTCCTGAAGAGATCGCGCAGATGCTCATGAAGGCCTTGATGAACGGCGATCAGGCTCTGATGCGGGCATTGGCCAAGCAATCGGTGCAACGGTTTGCAGGTATGGAGCCAGGGCGTCCGGTAGGTGGGACGTACTACCTGTACCGAACCTTGCGCAATCTTGATCTCGACAATATGTTGCAAAAACTCATGGAAGCGAGCAAGCAAGAAGTTGGCGGTGAACTGACCGCACTTGAAGAGCGCCTGGAAAAAGATGAATACGAAAGCCGTATTGATCAATTCAAAAAAGAGATTGAAGCCGAAATTCGCCGCCGTCTTGTAGCCGATCGTGGTGCTGAAGCAATGGCAAAAACTCTTCGCAAGCCTTTGCCAGAAGATGTTGAGTTCATGCACGCCAGTCGTGATGAAATGCAGGCTCTAAAGAAATCGTTGTATCCGCTCACGCGTAAGTTGGCGGCTCGTTTGGCTCGCAAACGTCGTCATGGTCGCAAGGGTCCACTTGATTTCCGCAATACGGTTCGCCATTCACTTTCGTATGGCGGCACCCCTGCCGAGCCAAAGTTCAAACAACCGCGACCCTCGAAACCCGAACTAATGGTTGTTGCCGACATTTCTGGAAGCGTGGCTGCGTTCGCTCGCTTCACATTGATGTTGGTCTACGCGATTCAAGGCCAATTCTCTAAAGTGCGATCTTTCGTTTTCATTGATGGAATTGACGAAGTGACCGAGTTTTTTAAAGGTACTGATGACATCAGTGAAGCCATCCACCGGGTGAATACAGAAGCAGATGTTGTGTGGGTTGATGGTCATAGTGACTACGGCCATGCCTTCGAAGTTTTTTGGGACAAGTACGGCAAGGACGTCGGCCCAAAGACGACGGTGTTGTTCTTAGGTGACGCGCGAAATAACTATCACGCATCACAAGCTTGGGTGATCAAAGAGATCCGTTCAAAGGCCCGTCAGGTGTATTGGTTGAACCCGGAACCAAAGTCGTACTGGAACACCGGTGACTCAATCGTCGGTGAATACGCCGCTCATACCGATGGTGCTTATGAATGTCGTAATTTGCGCCAGCTTGAAGCATTCGTGGAGAAACTGGTTTAGTTTCAGATGACGCGTCTTATTTTTGTTCGTCACGGCGAATCACAAGTCACTGTTAATCGTGTTGTTGGCGGACCGCGCTCGTGTATTGGTTTGTCCGATCTAGGTCGTCGTCAAGCTGTGAACTTGCGTGATCGGTGGACGCAGACATCAGAGTTCACTCCCGATCTCGTGATTTCAAGTGCCTACCCGAGAGCCAAAGAGACCGCCGAGATTGTGTTGCCGGCGTTTGCTGGTCGGTCGATTGAAGTCATCCCCGAATTTGGTGAGCATGACCCAGGCCCGCAGTGCGACGGCTTGAAGTACACCGAGTTCACCGAACGTTTTGGTGATCCCGATTGGGAAAACGATCCGTATGGGGTGACTTTCCCAGGTGGCGAGACGATCGCCGAATTTCAGATTCGTATAGGAACCGCAATTCGCTCCCTCGTTGATCGAGTCGGCGACGGCACCGCGATCATTTTTTGCCATGGCGGAGTTGTCGACACTGCGTTGCGTCAGGCCATGCGCGCCTCGGGTACCGGAATCTTTGAAATTCACACAAAGAACACCTCGATTACCGAGTTTGTCATTGTGCGACCAGGGCGTTGGCGAGTCGTTCGCTATAACGATGCGGCTCATACGGCCGATTTGCCTATATCAACTAATCAACCCGACGAACTCTGATACAAAGATCACTCATGAGTGACTCACAGCGCCCCGACGTCATTGTGATAGGTGCTGGTTCGGCAGGTTGTGTTATAGCCGATCGACTTTCAAGTCGTGGTTTATCGGTACT
>CALPPJ020000093.1 GCA_943325425.2 Bifidobacterium breve
AATGCGGTCAACAGACGAGCCGAGTTATGAGACACCATTGCCACTCGCTCGCCCACACCAATTCCGAGAGCATCAAGGCCAGCGGCCTGAGCTCGAGCACGTTCGGCGACTTGGCGATAAGTGAGTGAATCCCACGACTCGGCGGGCTGATCAGGCTCATCAACGACCGCGATGCGATCGGGGTAGAGCAATTCGGCACGGCGGATGTGATCAATGATGGTCAAAGGAACACGCATGGTTCAACAGTAGGCATTTTGGTGTGTTGACGCCACAACGAATGCATGCGATCGCCCCATATGGACTTGATCGGGGATACCCTGCAGTTCAACATGAGTAATTTCGCCCCCCGCAAGGGAGCGCCTCGGAGTCCGCGTCGTCCGCGTGACTCTGCCGGACAAGAAGAAGTTTCCGGCCCCGCGCAACCCTTAACCAGTATCAATGTGCTTCCGCCAGTCGAGACCCCTACGGGTTTCGCCAAGCTTGGAGTTCCTCCCGAAGTCGATGCAGGTCTTGCTGCTGCCGGCTTTGCCAATCCATTCGCCATTCAGATTGAAGCGATCCCTGTTGCGATGCAAGGTCACGATGTGTGTGGCCGTGCCAAGACCGGTTCGGGTAAGACCCTCGCCTTTGGTGTGCCGATGTTGTCGCGTATTTCGATGAAGGCCGAACCGATGAAGCCCTTGGGCTTGGTGTTGGTGCCGACACGCGAACTGGCAGTGCAAGTTGCCGAAGTTCTTGAACCACTCGCTCGCCATTCGGGACGACATGTCCTGGCTGTTTACGGAGGCGCAAGTCGTCACCAACAGGTTGAGCACATGGCTAAAGGCATCGAGATTGTCGTTGCGACACCATTGCGCTTGATTGACTTGTTGAAGTCGGACGAGATTGATTTGTCAGCCGTTGAAGTTGTTGTGCTCGACGAAGCCGACCGTATGGCCGATGATGGCTTCACCCCGCAAGTTGAATGGGTATTGCGTCGTTGCACCGGACGTAATCAGACAATGTTGTTCTCGGCAACTCTTGATGGCGATGTTGGCCACTTGATTCGCCAGTTCATGACGAACCCAGTCGAAGTTGCGATTGACGAAGCAACCGACACTGTGGGAACAATGCACCACTTGTGGCTCGCGGTTCACCACATGGACAAAGACAAGGTTGTCTCGGCGATTTCACGTGGTGCGGGTAAGACCGTGGTGTTCTGTCAGACGAAACGTGTGTGTGATCGCGTGACCGACAATTTGATTGCCCTCGGAATTAATGCCGCAGCAATTCATGGTGACTTGGCTCAGCCAGCTCGCGAAAAAGCGATGCGACGATTCGCTGAAGGTTCACTGAGTGTTTTGGTGGCAACTGATGTTGCAGCACGCGGTATTGACATTGACGATATTGCGGCCGTGATTCATTACGAGCCCGCGAAGGACAACAAGGATTACTTGCACCGCTCGGGTCGAACTGCGCGTGCAGGTCGTGATGGTTGGGCCGTGACGTTGGTTGAGTACAACCAGCACACTCAAGTGACGATCTTGCAACGTACGATGCGCATGCCGATCACGAAGTCAATCGAAGTCTTCAGTAATAACCCCAAACTCTCCAACCTCGCCGAATTTCTAGAGTGATTCTGGTGCATAATACTTGCGTTTTTCGCAACGATTCTGCACCAGAAGCACAAGGAATACTGAGGGTTTAGTAGCCGAATCCGGTGTAACCGCGGCTGCGGAGAAGGTCGCGAAGAGTTTGGACCACGTATCTTGAGCGGCCTTTGATATCTCGCCAGGTGAAGTGCGCAATGAGCCATCCTTCTGTCTGGAAATAGATATCGCGCTTGGCGAGTCGTTCAAAGTCTTCTCGCCGCTCGTACTTGCCCCAGCCGTCGGTTTCGCTCGCCACTTTCCATTCAGGCCAACCTAGATCGGCGCGAAATGGACCGATCGGGATTTGAGTTTCAAATTTTGGAAATTCGTGTCGACCGAGTAGTCGTTGCATTTCGAGTTCAAGTACTGAATCGGCTGGTTTGCTGGCATATGGCCAAGTAGCGAGTAAGTCGCGCATCGGACCGATTCCGGAACGTCCTCGCTCTGAATGACGGGCGACAGCAGCGATGAGACGATCTCGAGAGATATCTGCATTGATCAGCATTTTCTCGGTTGCTAAAGGAAGTTTGTACGGCTCGACCGCCGCAAAGTCAAGAAGCGTGCGCGCTGCCGATGTTGTTCGAATCTTCTCACGTTTGATCGGAGCAATATCTTCATGATCACGAGGATGATGAAAATGAACCCCAACCACGGGCGTCATTCTTTTCCTGCCAAGTTTGATGATGTCGATCGGCTCACTTTCTTTGGGGGTCCAAATGCCCCAAAGTGCGGCTGCCGTTCGATGCGATGCGATTCCTAATCCATCGCCACTCAGGACTGCGGCAAGTACTGACTGATGCCATGTTGGAGGAAATCCAAAAATGGCTGACACATTCGGATAGATCGGAAGTAGCAAGCCGCGATTATTGAGGCGATGCCATTGCGATTGAGATATTCCAAGTTCGGCAGCTTGAAAACGTGTAATGAGACCGTGTTGATTGGCAGCACGTTGATGTAACGGTTTGAGATCCATGCCCCCAATGTGGGATTGAAGACATATCAAGGGGTGGTTCTGGTGCAGAATTTATGCGAAATCCGCAACGATTCTGCACCAGAATCACAAGGTTATTTGGATAGCCAGGTGGGGCGGGAAGATTCAAAGTTGGTGATTTGATCGGCGTGCGTGAGCGTGATGCCGATGTCATCAAGACCGTTCAAGAATCGATGCTGATTCTGTGGTTCCATCGGGAACGACTCGGTTAAACCGATACTCGGAACTTCAACGACAAGTCGTTCCATGTCGACCACGATGTTGGTCTTGGGATCAGCTTCAATCGCGGCCCAGATCTTTTCGACTGCTTCAATCGGCAATGCAACCGGAGCCAAACCATTCTTGGTGCAGTTGTTGCGGAAGATGTCGCTGAAGCTCGGTGCAATCACCGCATCAAATCCGTATTGCTGAATTGCCCATACTGCGTGTTCGCGTGATGAACCAACTCCGAACGATGGACCAGCAACCAAGATTGATGCTCCGGCATATCGCTCATCGTTCAATACAAAACTGCGATCATCGCGCCAGGTTGAAAACAAACCAGCTTCGAAGCCAGTTCGTTCAACTCGCTTCAACCAATCGGCGGGAATGATTTGGTCGGTGTCAACGTCGCTTCGACGCAAAGGGATTCCGTTACCGGTGAGAATTTGAACACTCTTCATGATTCGTCCTTCACTTGAGATCTGCCTAAAACTAAATCTGACGGGGTGGCGAAGGTGCCGGCAATTGCAGTTGCTGCGGCGACTTCGGGGGACACTAAGTGAGTACGACCGCCACGGCCTTGGCGACCTTCGAAGTTGCGGTTGCTCGTACTTGCTGAACGCTCACCTTGCGTGAGTTTGTCGGGGTTCATCGCGAGGCACATTGAACAACCGGGTTCGCGCCAATCGGCTCCAGCGGCACGGAAGATTTCGTGCAAGCCTTCAGCTTCTGCTTGCGTCTTCACTGAATGGCTTCCAGGAACAACCATCACGCGCGGAACGGTGACAGTGCGACCTTTCATCACTGAAGCAGCGGCACGCAAGTCTTCGATACGACTGTTGGTACACGAACCAATGAACACCGTGTCAACCTTGACATCGCGCAACAAGGTTCCGGGTGTGAGACCCATGTATTCAAGCGCACGAGCAACGGTCTCACGGGTTGTGGGATCGGCGAAGTCATCAGGTGACGGAATTGGCGCATCAATGCTCGCGACTTGTGCGGGGTTGGTTCCCCACGTCACTTGCGGCACCAGTGTGCTGGCGTCAATCACTACTTCTTTGTCGAACTTTGCGCCGGCATCGCTGCTCAAGGTCTTCCAATAGGCAACGGCCTTGTCCCACTCGGCTCCCTTGGGTGCATGAGTGCGACCCTTGAGGTATTCGAACGTGATGTCGTCCGGTGCAATGAGTCCGGCTTTTGCGCCAGCTTCGATGGTCATGTTGCAGACGGTCATGCGACCTTCCATCGACAATGCCTGAATAGCGGAGCCACGGAACTCAATGACATAACCAATGCCACCACCGGTTCCGATGTTGCCGATGATTGCCAAGATGATGTCTTTGGCGGTGACGCCAGCGGGCAATGTGCCGTTGACTTCAACGCTCATCCACTTGGGTCGGCTTTGGGGGAGAGTCTGCGTGGCGAGCACGTGCTCAACTTCGCTGGTTCCGATTCCGAATGCCAATGAACCGAAAGCACCATGAGTCGCCGTGTGGCTATCGCCGCACACAATGGTCATGCCGGGCAAGGTGCGACCTTGTTCGGGTCCGATCACGTGCACGATGCCCTGCAATGGATTACCCATCGAGAACAGTTCAACACCGAATTCTTTGGCGTTGTTGCGCATGACTTCAACTTGACGAGCCGAGATTGGGTCGGCGATGGGCAAGTGGATGTCGGCCGTTGGCACGTTGTGATCTTCGGTGGCCACAGTGAGTTCGGGGCGACGAATCGGGCGATTGGTTAAACGCAGACCATCGAAGGCTTGCGGGCTTGTCACTTCATGAACGAGGTGCAAGTCGATGTACAAAAGATCGGGTTCGTCAGCGGCCGAGTGCACGACGTGACTGTCCCAAACTTTCTGGGCGAGGGTGGTGGGGTTGCTCATATTTTCCTCAGTTGTTGAGTTTCGTGTAGGTTTATTTCCCAATATGTGAGATAGTATTCTTACTGTATGGACAGCATATCGGGCGTCGGAGTTGTTGACAAGGTCATTGCGGTCTTGCGCGCCCTAGAAACCAATGGTGCGTCCTCGTTGATCGAACTTCAAGACGCCACGGGTATGCCTCGGGCCACGGCCCACCGTCTGGCATCAGCGTTAGAGGACCACGGCTTGGTGCGACGCGACAGCAACGGACGATTTGCACTCGGCTGGGGTCTTGTTGGACTGGGTAAGGCCGCAGCATCGGCTTTGCCATTGGTTGAAATGGCGCGTCCAGTGCTTGACGAATTGCGGGCGACTACTGGCGAGTCGGTGCAGTTGTATGTACGCGAAGGTGAAGGTCGTCGTTGCGTGGTTTCGCTGGAGTCTCCACACGGATTGCGCTGGATCGTTCCGGAAGGTTCGTTGTTGCCACTCGGTGCAGGTTCGGCTGGTCACGTTTTAGAAGGTGAACGTGTTGATAAGCGGGGCTGGATTCAATCAATCGGCGAACGTGAAGCTGGCGTGGCTTCGGTCAGTGCGCCAGTGATGAATGCTCAGGGAATTATCGTCGCGGCGATCAGCGTGAGTGGTCCGATTGAACGCTTATCGCGCAAGCCTGGTGAGCGACACGGCGCAGCAGTTGTTGAAGCTGCCAAAGACTTAGCAAAACTTCTGTAGTCACTGCTGTTTCCATCGCCGTTTATGTGGGTTCATTCCCACAGTACGGGCATGACATCAACTCACGAAGAAAACCACGACAACATCCCCGAACCAGCGTTACTGGTTGCGCAATTCATTGACTCACTGGTGCATGCCGAATTAGAAGATCCATTTGAGATCGACTTTGCTCGTTTGTATGCGATGCCCGAAAACGAAAACCACGACTGGCAAATTGCGCTTGAGTCGAATCCCTACGAATTAATGATGAACAATCCACGTCCGCCGGCCACCAAAGCGGGATGTTTAGTCGTCACTGGTTGGGCGGCTCCCATGGACAAAGAACCTAAAGAAGATGTCGAGCCCAGTGTGCGACCGAGCGAACATCCCAAGCGTCAACGAGTGCGAGTTTGTATTGCGATCTGTGATGGCAAGATCGCCACGGTGATGCGTTCAAGCGATGAGCCCGATGATGTGAAAAACATGTCAGAGCGGGGGATGGGCGGAATCCCCGACGTTCTTGAAGCCTGGTGGAAGGACGAACTTCGATAACCGTCACGAAATTCTCACCAACTTCTCAACTGAATAACCGTGCAAATGGTCACGAGATCAATCACAATGAGCAAGTGAAAATTCTTCAGGTCATTTTGGTGGGGTCATTATCAATT
>CALPPJ020000094.1 GCA_943325425.2 Bifidobacterium breve
CTGACTACGGTTTCATCTCTGCCGCTGAGTTGCCAAGCGTTGAAGTCATTCACATGGAAACCCCAACACCGGTCAACGCCATCGGCGCTAAGGGAATCGGCGAATCAGGCACCATTGGTTCGACCCCGGCGATTCAGTCGGCTGTTGTTGACGCCGTATCGCACCTTGGCGTAAAGCATATTGAAATGCCTTGCACCGCCGAGCGGGTGTGGCGAGCAATTCAAGCTGCCCAGTAAATAACCCAACTCTGTTGAGGAAAGGCCCGATGGTCAACGGTGACGTTGATCATCGGGCTTTTTCATATATCGAGTGCAAGAACTTGTAGAGTACAACCTTGTGACCCAAGCCCCCATCATTGCAACTGGACTCTCGCGCTCGTTCGGAACTGGCGACAATGCCATCAAAGCCGTTGACGGAGTTGACCTCGAAGTTCACCAAGGCGAAATTTTCGGTTTTCTCGGACCCAACGGCGCAGGCAAAAGTACCACCGTGCGGATGTTGACCACGTTGCTCAAACCCTCCGCAGGCACTGCATTCGTTGCAGGTTACGACGTTGTCAAAGATGCCGACAAAGTACGTCGATCAATCGGTGTCGCTCTTCAAGATGCCGCCATTGACCCACTCATGACTGGTCGTGAACTTCTTACTCTGCAGGCCGTGTTGTACGGACTCTCAAAAGTCGCTGGCAAAAACCGTGGCGAAGAATTGTTGGAAAGAGTTGGTTTGACGGCCGCCGCCGACCGACGAGTTGGAACTTATTCGGGTGGAATGCGCCGACGGCTCGACCTTGCGCTGTCACTCGTCCACGAACCAACTGTGTTGTTTTTAGATGAGCCCACAACTGGCCTTGATCCCATGAGCCGACTCACGTTGTGGGAAGAGGTCAAGCGCCTGAACGCCGGCGGAACCACAGTGCTCTTGACCACGCAATATCTTGAAGAGGCCGATCAACTCGCTGATCGCATTGCAATTATTGATCACGGACACATCGTGCGACAAGGAGCGCCTCGTGAACTAAAAGCATTGGTGGGTTCACCAACATTGAGCATCAGTGTGGCCAGTAGCGAAACTGATGAGGCTCGTTCTATCCTGGCGCGCTTTGGTGATCTGCGCCCGACATCTGAAGGAACACTCGGTGTTGGACTTGCTCGTGGCGCCGAAGATGTTGCGGCCGTTATTCGTGCTCTTGATGAGGCAGGTCTCAAAGTTCGCCACCTCGAACTTGATGAGCCAAGTCTTGACGACGTGTTTGCTGAAGCAACGGGTTATCGCCTTGAAGGTGCCGATGCTGCCAACAAACCAACTGAATCCGAAGCCGCTCCCGAGGAGAAGAAGTCGCGTCGAGGACGCAAATGAGTGTCTCTATTGCTGATCCGAAAATGATGGCGTCATCGAGTTCGGCTCGCTCACTTCTGCGCCACACATTTGTTCTGACTCGCCGAAGTGTTGTCGGTCGTTTACGACAGCCAGCGGTGTTGGCCCCCGCGTTTATCTTCCCATTGTTCTTTGCTGCACTCGGATCAGCAAGCTTCAACAAACTCGCGAGCGACCCCTACTTCACCGCGAATATTGCGACCTCTTTCATGAATTACGCAGTTGCTGGCGCAGTTTTGCAAGGAGTTCTATTCGGATCAACTTCAGCGGCCGGCGACTTAGCTACCGATATTGAGCAAGGATTCTTTGAACGCCTTCTGGCTTCACCGATTAGTCGCACTGCTATCGTCCTGGGTCGCCTGGCAGCGAGCATGGTGGTTGCTGTTGTTCAAGTGGTCATCTTCATGGCGATCTTCGTAGTGGCAGGTGCCCGCATTGAAAGCGGTCCCATCGGATTCATTGGCTTGATTGGTGGAGGCGCATTACTCGCTCTCGCAATGAGCGCAATGATGGCTGGCCTAGCCATCAAGTCGGGAAGCCCCGAAGTTGTTCAGGGAGCTTTCCCGTTGGTCTTCGTTTTGATGTTCTTGTCCTCAGCATTCTTCCCCCGCCACTACATGAAGGGCTGGTATCGAACTGTCGCCGACTGGAACCCGTTATCGCACATCGTTGAAGGAATGCAAGGTTTCATGAATCATGAATTAAGCGCGTCGCAATTCGCTAAATCATGGCTTATTCCCTTCGTCCTTGCAGTCATCGGGATCGCCTTCGCGCTTCGTGCCCTGAATAATCGATTGGCCGCATCATGAGCAACACCATTACCGAACAAACAGTCAATATTCGAACAATTTCTGACGGCGCGCGACCTTTTGAGGTTGTCGCCATTTTGGTCAAGCGCTCCATGATGCGCGTACGACGCATGCCCTCGGCATTTATTCCTTCACTCGTGATGCCTGTGTTTCAACTCATTGCGTTTAGTGGTGCTTTCGGATTTGCTGTGACAAGTCTTGGCATTAAGAACGCTCTCGACTGGTACGTGCCCTTGAACGCAATGCAGGGTGCCAGTTTTGGGGCACTCGGTGTGAGTTTTGGACTCATCAATGACATGCAAACGGGCTTCTTCGACCGCATCCTCATGGCGCCAACCCCACGTTGGGTCACCGTGGTTTCATCGCTGGCCGCCGCGGTTGTTCGTTGTGTTGTTCCTATTACTTTTGTGGTCATTGTCGGATATATCGGTGGCATGAATACTCCCGGTGGCTTCATGGCCATTGTGTGCGTGGCAATCGCATCGATCGCAATTGCTGTAGTGGCTGCCGGTTTCGCACTTGGTCTCACTTTTCGGATGCGCAATCTTGGGGCAGCAACCCTTACTCAGTTCGCAATTTTCTTCACCATCTTTTTGTCAACCTCACAAGTTCCCTTGTCGGCCATGAGTGGATGGCTGCGCGGCGTTGCCCGCATCAATCCGATGACTAACATCTTGCGCTTTGCGCGCCAAGGTTTCTTGGGCGACGTGACGTGGGAGCAGTCATGGGGCGGCATCATCGCGATGGCTGTGCTCTTGATTCTGACTTTCATCTATGCCATGACCGGCATCAAGAAGTTTGATCAATAAAAGTTGCTATTTGGCAATGATCTGTGAGCCTTCGGGCAAAGTCTTCAACAATTCATCGGAGACCCAGCACGATGTGAGATGCAAGGTGGATCGAATACGAACGACCCGTTTGGGTTCGTTCACTCCCCGACCACACATTGATAACGCTGCTTTGACACACGATTCTTCATCGCGTAACACCATCGGCATTCGACTACGCCGCACGCCCGATGGACCAGCCGTAAAACAGTTGAGATACGTCTTTTGCCAATCAATCTGGTCGGCAACACTCACTGGAATGAAATCCGCCAAGCCGATTCCGAGAACATTGCCTGCCGAAACTTCAGTGATCCCCAACAAGACGATCGTGGCGACCCGCAATTGATCAGTTTCAGCTAGCCCGTGAACCCAAAATCGACCAGTGACATTGGGGTCCATGGTGGTTCCAGAAATATCCTTTCCGCCACGTTCAATGATCAATACATCAATGTCACTGAAAGGCAATAGCGGTACCAGCTCACGCGCCATTTCGGTCAGGCGACGTTCTTCATCACCACCTACTTGCGAACTCGTTAATGCACTCACCGAAACAATGTCGCCCGATGCCGATTCAACTGAGGCCACTCCACCCAACAACCGGCCAGTTGCCCGCAATGCATCAATACCTTCAAGTAAACGTTCGCGCATTTCAATGGGACCACATGAATGAATTTGCGCGGCACCTGGTTGCTTACCAAAACCAACAACCGCCATCTTTGTGCAACCACTTTCGATCGGCCCTTTAAAACAGGTGTGGGGCTTAATGCGATTCACCGGCAAAATTCGATCAGCAGCGGCGGCAAAACGATCAAGATAAATCGGCATCCCACTGGGCGTACGCGCGACTTCGACTGTTTCCATCGTGGCGCGAATCTCAGCACCGACGGTTTCTGGCGTCATACCGAGCGAGACCAGCATTTCAATTTGCCCGTCGGCGGTGCCGCCACCGTGGCTCCCCATCGCCGGCACAACAAATGGCTCGGCTCCAAGTTCGCGTAGTCCTTCGATTGTGCCACGCAACAAATCAACGCGCTGAGTTAGCCCGCGACTACCACCACCAACTGCAACACTCATTCCTTTTTCAACATCACCAGCAAGACTTTCAATGACCGCGCGACGCGTCGTCGCAACAACATCGGTGACCAAATCTGGACTGGGTATTGCTAAGCGAATTTCCGTGAGTTCGGGAATATACAAATCAGCGTGAAAGGGCAGATCGATGCCTGCGCTTAACTGCTCCCAGCCTTTTTTACCAATACCGACTTCGCCCATGCCTACATCGGGGCAGATCACCTACGCTTGACCTGTGCGCATCGTCAGCTTGCTCCCGTCCACAACCGAAATCGTTTTTGATCTCGGGCTTGGAGATCAACTTCTTGGTGTCACCTTTGAATGCAATTTTCCTCCCGAGGCCCGACAGAATCGCGAAATTGTGGTCGGTGGAATGGACACAAAACATCTCACACCACTCGAGATCGACGAACTCGTCCGTGCCCGACTCGCCGCCGGCGACGAGTTGTATTCGCTAGATGACGAAGCCTTGGCCCGCTGTCACCCCGATCTCATCTTGAGCCAAGACCTCTGCCGCGTCTGCGCGGTACCAAGTGGCGAGGTCGATCTTGCAGTTGCCCGCCTCAATTGCCAGGCAACGGTTTTACAGATTGATCCGCACACGCTGATTGAGGTCATCGATTCGGTGCAAACCGTCGCTGATGCCGCCGGCGTCCCCGAGCGAGGTCACATCTTGGTTTCGGCTTTACATCAGCGCCTCACCGATCTTCGCCGACGAACCGACGCCCATCTCGCTGGCAAGGACCGACCAACCGTGTTCGTTCTTGAGTGGATTGACCCTCCTTTTATCGGCGGTCATTGGGTACCCGATCTCGTCGCAGCCGCTGGCGGGCAACCCATCTTGGCCCGCCCGGGCGAACGCTCGGTGCCCAGTACTTGGGAAGCCATTCGCGAGGCCGATCCCGACCACATCATCGTTGCTCCGTGTGGCTACGGCTTGTCAGGCGCCATTGAACAGGGGCTCAAGGTTCTTGACGAGACGCCAGCTCGAGCCGCTGTGTGGGCCATCGATGCCGACGCCGTCGTCGTGCGTCCCGGACCTCGTTTAGTGGACGGGGCCGAAGCAATTGCCGCCGCCCTTTTTGGCCCTGAAATTGCCGGCCTCCCAGCACTTCCTGCCGAGGTCATCCAGCGTCTACGGTAGGGGTGTTCCGATACACGGGGTTGCCCCGAAATCGGGCAGAATAGGTCACCTGCTTGTCACGAATGCACTCAGTATTCGCGGAGCGGCTTTTGAAGGGGGAATCACTGTGGAGATCCAAGTCACTGTGAACGGCAAAAAGTTCACCAGCGATGTCGAGCCGCGTACGCTGCTCGTGCATTACGTGCGTGATGTTCTTAATCTCACTGGCACCAATGTCGGTTGCGACACTTCATCATGTGGCGCTTGCAGTTTGCATCTTGACGGTGAAGCCGTCAAGAGTTGCACCGTACTTGCAGTGCAAGCTGACGGATCCGAGATCACCACGATTGAAGGTATGGCCGCCGCTGACGGCACGTTGCACCCGATGCAACAGTCATTCATGGAGAACCATGGCTTGCAGTGCGGATTCTGCACACCCGGAATGGTGATGGCAGCAACAAGTTTGCTCAAAGAGATTCCCAACCCCACCGAAGAAGAAGTTCGCATCGGACTAGAAGGCAACTTGTGCCGTTGCACCGGTTACCACAACATCGTCAAGGCCGTTTTGGCCGCAGCAGGTAAGTGAGGAAACGACATGATCCCCGCAGCATTTGATTACGTTCGCGCTAGTTCAGCAGCTGAAGCAATTTCACTCATTGGTCAACATGGCTCTGATGCCAAGTTCATCGCTGGTGGACACAGTTTGCTCCCCATGATGAAGTTACGTCTTGCACAGCCCGCAGTTCTCGTCGACATTTCACGCATCAGCGATTTGTCATACATCAAAGATGCCGGTGACCACATTGCCATTGGTGCAATGACCC
>CALPPJ020000095.1 GCA_943325425.2 Bifidobacterium breve
CACCGAGTCGACGTGGTGCGAATTCGTGGGGCACCGGATTGCCGGATGCTTCCTCGGTTGCTCTCAGAATTTGTAGAACTGAAGTTCCGATGCCAGTTCCTAGGTTGACGGTGAGATTCGGCTTACCATCATTCAAATAATCAACGGCCTTTGCATGTGCATCAGCCAAATCCTCAACATGAATATAGTCCCGAACGCCAGTGCCATCAGTGGTGGGGTAATCGTTTCCTAATACTTTGATTGGTCCACCTGCGCCGAGTGCAGCTTTCATGACCAAGGGAATCAGATTGGTGGTGATGTCCCAGTTTTCGCCTAGTACTCCGTCACTGCTCGCACCAGCAGCGTTAAAGTATCGCAAGCTGGCCCACCGCAAATCATGCGTGAGCCCATACCAACTGATGATGCGCTCCATCATCGCCTTTGTTTCGGCGTAGACATTTTCTGGCCTAATTGCCGCTGATTCGGTAATTGGTAACTGGTCTGGGTTTCCGTAAACCGCAGCCGATGAGGAAAACACGATCTGTTTTACCCCGGCTGCCAACATGCCTTCAACAAGGCCGACCGTTCCTTCTACGTTGTTGCGCCAATAGAGGTGTGGGTGCGTCATTGATTCACCGGCACTTTTATAGGCAGCAAAATGAATCACGCTGTCAACATTGTGCTTGCGGCAAATTTCTTCAACGGCTGTGCTGTCACAGATGTCGGCTATTTCAAGAGTGGCGCCAAGAAGGTTTTTATCGTTCCCACGAACAAGCGAATCAAGGACAACTACATCGCGGTGTTGCGCGCGAAGCAATCGCAACGTGTGCGAGCCGATATAGCCAGCACCACCAGTCACCAATATAGTCACGAGATACCTTCAACTGAGATGAAATATTGGATCATGCGTTGCAGTCCTTCTCTCAATGAAATCGTTGGTTCCCAGCCAAGTAAGTCCTGAGCCAAGGTGATATCGGGTTTGCGTTGAAGCGGATCACCGTCACGTTCGGGGGGCAATGGAACAGTGATGATTTTGCTTGATGATCCGGTGAGTTCAACAACGAGTTCAGCGAGCTCGCGCATTGTGAATTCGCTCGGATTGCCAACGTTGACGGGGAGGTTGTAATTGCTGTCAAGCAATGCCATGAGTCCACGAACTTCGTCGCTGACGTGGCAGAACGATCGAGTTTGTGATCCATCACCATGCAATGTCAATGGTTCGCCACGCAAGGCCTGAACAACAAATGTGTTCACCACTCGACCATCGTTAGGGCGCATGCGTTCGCCATAAGTATTGAAAATGCGCGAGATGCGTACTTGAACACCATGAACACGGTGGTAGGCCATGGTGAGGGCTTCGCTAAATCGTTTGGCTTCGTCGTAACAACTGCGTGGACCAATAGATGACACATTTCCCCAATACGTTTCGGGTTGTGGGTGCACGAGTGGATCTCCGTAGACCTCACTAGTAGAAGTTAAGAAGAAAACGGCGTTGTCGGCTTTGGCGCGATCGAGCAAATTGCGCGTGCCAGTGCTACCTACGGCGAGGATTTCAAGGGGCATCGTTGCGAAGTCGTTGGGCGAAGCTGGGCTTGCGTAGTCAAGAACTGCATCAAAATGATCATTTAAAACATGGTGGATTGGCAACGGGAGCGTGATGTCATGTTTAATCAGTGTGAACTTGTTGTTTCCGTTGAGATGAGCGACATTTTCTGGGCGTCCGGTTGCAAAGTTGTCAAGAGCGACGACCTCATCACCGCGAGCGAGAAGGGCGTCAGCAACATGAGAACCGATAAAGCCTGCTCCGCCAGCCAGAAGTACGCGCATTTTCAGCGCCCAATTCCTTGATATGTAAAGCCAACTTGTTCCCAATCTTTACGGTTGAGCAAATTTCGTGCATCAACAATCTGTTTGCCATTCATAGTGGTCGCAATCGTCGTGGGTGAAATCCATTTGAAATCGTCCCATTCGGTCAGAACGAGTAGCACGTCTGCACCAACTGTTACCTCAATCGGCGACAGAGAAAGGTTCAACTGCTCAGGTACTCCAGGCTTGCTATTCGTAACGGTGGGATCAAAGGCCTGCACCTTGGATCCAAGTGCAAGCAATCGCTTGATGATTTCTATTGATGGTGAATCGCGTAAGTCATCGGTGCCAGCTTTGAAAGTCAAGCCCCAGACTGCAATGGTTTTTTCAGTTGTTTCACCGCCCACTGCCTGAACAACTTTTTGAACGACTCGCTCAAATTGCTGGTCGTTGACGGTGATGACGCCCTTCAACAGATCAAAGGAGTAATTGGCGTCTTCGGCGATTTTGATGAGTGCACGCGAGTCCTTCGGAAAACAACTGCCGCCCCAACCCGGTCCAGGGCGCAAGAAGTTTTCGCCAATACGTTTGTCACTTCCCATACCAACGACGACGTCGTTGATGTCGGCTCCGACGCCCTCGCATATTGCTGCAACAGCGTTAACGAATGACAACTTGGTTGCCAGGAATGCATTAGCGGCGTACTTAATTGTTTCGGCCGATGCCGGATCGGTGATGATGACGCGAGTTGAGAGTCCGTCGTATAGCGAGGCAACTTTCATAGCTGCCGCTTGATCATCGCTTCCCACCACCACGCGGTCGGGCTTTAAGAAATCTTGGACCGCTGAACCTTCACGTAGAAATTCAGGGTTTGAAACGACTTTCACGTCAGGACGCTTCAATGCTCTTTCAACAACTTTTGTTGATCCCACCGGAACCGTCGACTTATTGACGACGATCGCCTCAAAGGGAAGAACCGCGGCGATTTCTTCAGCGGCTTGTTGAACGTAACTTAAGTCTGCTGATCCGTCTTCACCTTGTGGTGTTGGCACACATAGAAAAGCGATATCGCACGACTTGGCCGCCTCGACAGAACCAACGACGAATGAAAGCCGACCGGCTGACATGCCTTCATTGACAAGTTCGGTCAACCCAAGCTCGATGATGGGAATAACCCCACTTTGCAACTTTGCGATCTTTTCGGGGTCGATGTCGGCACACACAACTTTGTGTCCAAGGTGAGCAAGACACGCGCCGGTCGTCAGACCTACATAGCCAGTACCAATAATCGCAATTGCCGTTGACAAAATTGAACTCCCTGATAATTGATAATGGTGACGAACGAGCACCACAGGCAAAAGCGTAACTGAAAAATCTGTTTCTTACGATGATGACCAGTGATGAGAATATTTGACACCGATGAAGGCACTAACCTTCAAAAGACGGAAAAGGAAGTGGTTTCTTGGACAATTCATCAATTGCTGTATTGATTGCCTCTTACAATTCAGCCCAGTTTTTGGATGTCGCACTTCAAGGAATAGCTTGGCAAACTTTGCAGGCAACCGAGGTCATCATTGTCGATGATTGTTCAAATGATACGACAATCGATGTCGTTAATGCTTGGTTGGGTCGTTTGCCAATTAGTTACTTTCGAAATGAAGTCAACCTGGGTGTGGGGCCAAGTCGAAATGTTGGCTTAGGTCATGTTGGCAGCTCTCTGGTAGCGGTTTTAGATGCTGACGATCTGTGGTTACCTTCTCATTTAGAAACCCTTGTGGGGTCTTGGCATCATGACCGCATGATTGTCAGCCCTCGTGCAGCAGTTTGGTCGGAGGGAATTGGGCTTTCACTGGATAGCCGGTATGCAGATGAGGTCCCAAGGGCAAAAAGCCAGTTCAAGCAATTGGCTCAAGAGAATTTTGTTTTCGCTGGGTCTTTATTCCCGATGTCAATGATCCAAGAAATCGGGAATTACCCAAATGTTCGAATCGCTGAGGACCACTTGCTTTGGTTGCGGGCTGTCGCAAGTGGCTATGTGATTGTGAAACCACAATTGGCAACTGTTATGTATCGACGTCGCAAGGGTTCACTCTCTGAGATCAAAAGCAGTCTTTTTCATGATCTTCAAAACACATTTCTAGAAAATCTTGGTGCATTCAACGCAGGCCAACAAAAACTTCTTAAACGACACATCAGAGATTTGCGAATGCGTGAACTTCTCTCATTACACGATGAACGCTCTGGGCGACTATTGCCGTCAATCTTCAGTAATCTTGTTCCTGTGATTTTTCAAGCTTCGTTAAGACTCAAATTGTCTGCGCTCGCCCGACTTTTTTGTCTTCTGTAATTCACCTCGCTACCAGTAAATCCGATAACCAGTCTGTTGCAGCAGATTGAGTTTCTTACATGGAAGAGGGGATCTTTTGATTGCTTGCTCTTTTTCGGTTATTGGTAAGACAGCAGCCTTTATGAGTTGCAATAAGTCGGAAGGTCGTCTCTTCCAGATGCGAGTTGTATAGAAAGCCAGCCAGATCGAAACATGTAGCAGTGCAACTGGGCGAGGTAAATTCCTCCAAGTGAGAATTCGCCGGTTGCGCATCTGCCTGACGTATTTATCGCTTGTCAATGAGCGTCCTAGCGAGCTTGGTCGATGAACGAATGAAAGACGTGGGTCGTAAATGATTTGCTTACCTACTGCGGCAAGCCTCAAAGCGAAGTCGGTAGCTTCGTGACCATAAAAGAAGTTGGGGTCATATCCACCCAAACCGACAAAGTCACTGCGCCTGATGATGCAAGCTCCTTCAACAAAATAACCAACTCTTCTTGGATTGGAAATGTTGTTGACCGTCCGAGCTGGAAATTCAGACTTGGCTATATGGCCATCATCTCGCTTCACGAGACCTGCGATTATTGACAAATTCAGATTGTTGGCGAATTCTTCAATGAGTTCAGTGATATTTACATTGGGATCAAGAACAGCGTCATCATCCAGGAAAAGTAATAAATCAGCAGACGACTCCAGCACTAGTGCATTGCGTCCCTTGCAGGGACCCAGGTTTTCGCTTGATCGAATGAGACGTGTTTCGGGTGGAGTGGTAATCGGGATTTCGCTCGCGTTATCAAGAACGTGGATGTTTGAAACGCCTACTGTTTTGCATGATTCGATAGCTAAATCAACCTCAGTTTGCCGATTGAAGCAAATAATTAACGCATCAAGTTTGAGAGCCGTGCTGCTACTACAATCTTTCATACCGCTCCAAGCTGCGAATTCGTAATCAAAGTGAATGGGACTTTACCAATGAGAATCGCTTTATTAGTAGCAAAGTTTGAACCAGGGGGTCTGATTGCAGTTAATTCTCAGTTGGTTGCGGCGCTCACTGAAAAGGGCCATCACGTTGTTTTGGTAAGTGCCACGATTGACCCTGGAACTACCGATCAAATTCCTGAGGGCTCGGTTGCGCTAGAAGCAAATTCGTCATTTAGATCCATGTCGATGATTAAGTCAAAGTTGTTCAGCGATGATTACGACATTGTCATTGTCAGCCAGCTTTTCATGGGCTTGATAGCGTTTTGGGCGCGCCCTCGGCAGTCTTCAACATCGCTGCTGCTTGTAGAGCACTCTTCGCTTGATTATTGGAAAGAGTCTCCGAAAGTTAAGGACAGGATTGTCTTTAGGTTGGCAAGGCTATTTTTGGGAAACGTTGATCAAATTGCGGCAGTCTCCCAAGACACAACAGCAACGATCAACAAGCAGTTCAGAAAACTGAAACAGCCCGCGGCGTATTTGCCGAACCCGGTACTGAACGGGAATGAAGCTGTTTTTAACAGAGATGAATTGCAGGTGAGTAGCAGAAGTGGACTTGTTTTTGCAGGACGTCTCGCACCTGAGAAGCGCTTAGCCGACATCATTAATGCTTTCGCTTTAATAGTAAAAGAGGTTTCCGATGATTTAGTAATTTTGGGCGATGGGACCGAGATGAACAACTGTGTGGAACTTGTGAACGGACTGGGCATAACTGATCGGGTTCATTTCAAAGGTTTTGTCAACAACGTAAAAGATTATTTTGCAGAATCGCGATGCGTGGTTCTGGCCTCCGAATTTGAAGGTTTGCCAACGGTTCTAATTGAGGCCTTGGCACAAGGATGTCAAGTGGTTTCTACTAATTGCCCAACTGGACCAGCTGAAATTCTTGAAAACGGGAAGTACGGCTATTTAA
>CALPPJ020000096.1 GCA_943325425.2 Bifidobacterium breve
AATCCCGGTGTTCGATTTCCAACATCGGTACTTGCGCGCCCAAACATTCGTGCTGAGCGAAACGCTGATACAAGAATTGTGACGAGTTGGTTTTCTTCAGACGCCACGGCCCAGCGTTTTCTGGCAGGGAACAAGAATGATCCTTTTCGAATTGAGGTGAACCCTGAATACATCGGGTACTCATACCCACAAGATCTGTTTGAAAGTGTCTCGCAAGATAGCGAATACCTTCCACGGCAGGGTCAGCGAAACGTTGCATTGCGACTTTTCTACGGTGTCAAACCGACGGGTACTTTGCGTGAAAACACTTCAACGACGGGTGTTGTCGGCGTGATGGATTTACCAACGGCTCGTCGATTTGGCCTAAAAATCGCCAAGATCGTAAATCCAAATGGCACGGTCGTGGAAGCTAGCGATGAAGCAATTCTTAAAGGTGTCGCTGATATGGATATCAGCGCCGACGGGGTATACATACCCGATCCGACTCCAGAAGATATGAACGCGTACCCACTCGCAAAAGTTGAATATGCCTTGGTTCCAAAAACATTTCCTACTCAAACCAAACTAGACAAGGTACTCCGACTATTAAATTACGGACTCAACGAAGGTCAAACTTCATTGCCGTCAGGATATGTTGCTCTACCTGAGGCATTGAAGACTTCGGGAATTTCGGCGATTGCCAATGTCGCAATTCCGACAACCACAACTGCAGTGATCACAATGACTGTCGCTCCGAAAAAGAGATATGTTCCACCAGCTACAACACTGGCCCCAGAGACGACTACGACTACAACCTCGACTACAACTACAACTCCAACAACGACGACGACAACGCTGGCACCAATTACGGTCCCAGAGGCAACGAGTGACCTGCCGGGATCAGGCTCATCAAAGTCGGGGATGTTGTACACAGGCTTGATTGGACTTTCTGGAGCAGCATTAGTAGGCACTGTCAAGCCTCGCAAGAAAGTTGCCAAGGCATGAAAACACTTTCAATAACTCACGAAATGCGTCAGAAGGTTCGTTGGGGATCTGGTGTTCTATTAGTTCTGATATTGGGGCTTTTTGTTTACGCGAAAGTCTTTACGCCGATGTCTGAAGATCGAGCTCAAGCCCTTTTGGAAAAGGGATTTGCGCCAGCTCTCCTGAACGGTGTCGCACCAGTTGGTTATCCGATTGAGAGTGGCACGCCGATTGCGATCATTGAGATAGACGACATCAACCTTCGTCGAGTGGTCGTAGAAGGAACTAAAGCTGAAGATCTTTCTAAGGGTCCGGGGCACCTCGTCGGTTCAGCGCTACCCGGCCAGCCAGGAACATCAGCAATTTTGGGTCGCTCGAGTCGGTATGGGTCGGCTTTCTCTCGTATTGATGAACTTAAGTCGGGTCAAGAGATAGCAGTCACGACAGCGCAGGGTGTACATACCTATGAAGTTGTGGACTCAACCGTGCGTTCGGCAAATGATTCGGCGGCATTTACAGGTGAACGAAATATGTTGTTGCTGGTAACCGGTGTTGGTGGGGCCTCGCCAGATCAGCGTTTAGTTGTTCGTGCTCTTCTCACTTCTCCAGTTTTTCCAGCTGGCGCAGCAGCGACTGAGGTGCAAACAACAACTGCCGAATTGGGCTTAGAAGGTTCGACGCAGTCGCCGATGCAGCTTGCAATATGGTTGTTTTTGTTGTTCAGTTTGTTGATTTCTCTGATTCCACTCACAGAAAAAATCGGTAAGCGCGTCGCTTGGTTGATCGCTATTCCGCTTCTCGCGGTAGCCCTTTTTCAAGTATGGCAGCACGCGACGTTGATGTATCCAAGTATCGGATAACGAAGTTCTAAGTCGTTAGTTACTGTTCACCTTGTCGTTACCCACTACTGACTTCGCATTCACCTAGCCCGAGCAGTATTCGTTCGTTAACCCGAACTCTCGCATAAGGAGAAAACTGTGAAGAAGTTGTCAATGGTGGCGCTCAGCGTTGCCTCACTCGCTGGAATGCTTGCCGTTCCGAGCCAAGTGCACGCCGGTGCCGATGCTACGAACAGCGACATAATTGGAATTACTGGTTCGGATACCACGTATTTCGTAATGAATGCGCTATCCGACGCGCATAACCTCAGCGCTCGCTATAACCCCAACGGTGACAAGGCTGTCAACATTCCACCTTTGGTAAGCGCTAACGCAAGTGTTGAAGCCGGCGAAGCGGTTGCAACGACACCCAAGGCTTGGTTGAAGAAAGCCCGTCTCGCATGGCCAGGCGGAGTTGTCCTTCCGGCTGACTCAAACTGCACAACTCAGTATGTGTTTGGTGGCCTTGGATCGGTTGATGCGAACATCGATGGTGACGTGACCGACGGCGGAGATTCCTCATCAACGCCCGTTGAGTCAGTACCGGGAGCCGCAGGTGGTGGATCTGCTCAAGTACGTCTCGGCGTTATTCCGCCGAACGGTTCTGGTGATGGTCAGAAAGCCATTTCTGGCAGCTCTGCAGTTAACGGCACGACCTACAACAATGTTGGTAACGATTTCTCTTGTTTCGACATTGGACGTTCGTCGTCCTACCCGAGTTCAGGTGTCGGAACTCTGTACGAAGCTTGGGCCTTTGCTCTTGACGCGATCGGTTGGAACTATTTCCCCGGCAATACGAACCCCGCAGTATCAAATGGTTTGACCACTGCAGATATGAACAAGATTTATCAGTGCGCTACGGAGTCGGTTGACGTAAATGGAGACCGCGATTATTTCGACACGGGTGACATGTTGGACGGCTATCCAAAGATCCGCTATTGGAATCAACTCACTGCAGATAGTGACGTCGACGAAGAACCGGCCAAGATTGCGGCCTACCGCATTCAGCCAGGTTCGGGAACTGGCAAAGACGTCGCATCGGTTTTCTTTGGGCGTAGCGACGGAATTGATTCCCAGGTACTTCAGGGTTGCGAAGGTTATTCAGGTAAAGACACCGACTCAAATCCCGCAACAAAGTTTGAATTCCCAATCGTTCAAGAACACGACTGCCGAAATGTCTCGACAGTTGACAAGCCGAATGCGATCTGTTTCTACGGTTACAGCCGCTGGGTTTTGCAGGCTCGTGCGCTTGAAACCGATAAGCGCAACGGAGCAATTTTCGGAAAGTATGGCGCAACTTCTAGTGATGTGAAGCGCCCATCATTCAGCACAATCAATGACAGCCAGACTCGTTACATCGGAACTCGTTGGATCTACAACTTGCTTCCATTGAATGCTGGAGCGGCTGTTGGCCGTACGAATGACGCCACTCGATTTGTTGGTGTTTCGTTGCAGCCAGCTGGTTGTGCAGACGGAAATGAAAGTGGAGCCGACGACTGCAATTTTGACGGAGATACATCCGATTCTGAAGTCACCGTTGGTGGAGTCGCTGGATTTGTATGTGGTGATCCTCTCGCTCGACGAATTATCGCTTCGTACGGTTTCAAGCCGATTTCCTACGGTCCCACCGATGCGAACAACGCCGATTATGGCCAGTCCAACTGTCGACGTAATCGCACCGGCTTCTGAGTCGACAACTAACTAGAACGAGGACAAACTTATGAAAAAACTTTCACTCTGCGCCTTGTCGGCGTTGGTGAGTTCGGGATTGGCACTGGGGCTTAGCCCCCAGTTGCCAGCCTCGGCGGCCACGCCCGCAAATGCCACACTCGTCGCGACTGGAATTGCCGGTAGCGCTAACTCGGGTGTTGGTGATTCAGGATTAGGTCAAGCTTGGGGCGTGAACACCACTTTGGTGGGCTCGACTCGCTGGACAGTTTTTGAATCATCGGCCAGCAACCTGGTTATTGACGACACCAACAACGCTTCAGACATTTTCGTTACCGACGGAACCACTGTGACACGACTTTCGGTCAGTGCCACTGGCACTGAAGGGAGCAACTTCACTAACAGTTACGACCCAACAATTTGTGCAAGCGGACGCAAAGTTGTGTTCACCACCGAAAACGAATGGGACGTCACTGACGCGAATGGCGCCGAAGACGTATACGTCGTTGACCGCGATGCTGATGAAGACGGAATATTCGATGAATTCATCGAATTGGGTTCGGTCACAACATCACTTGTGAGTCAGTCATACAACGCAGACACTGGTGAATATGACATCTCGTACCTCGGTGCCAACTCAGGTGTGATCAGCGATGATTGCAGCAAGGTTGCATTCGTAACCGACATGGACTTCACGATGGACGACCTCAACTTTGGTCCTGACGTGTACGTGCGTGACCTCGCTGCAGAGATGACACCATTGACGTGGGCTACGCAATACGCAACCAACGGAGCAGCTGGTGGCGGGTACCTGCCCGCAATCTCGGCTGACGGGTCAAAAGTTGTCGTGGCAACTGAATCTACTGACTTGGTGAGCGATTCTGGGACCGTTGGCGGTTTGGTGCTTCGTGCAGCTGGCGCTGGAAGCTACGTCACGCAAACGCCTGCTGGCGATGCGTCAACAGGAACACTTGCAGACAGCGAGCGTCCAGCCTCTATGACGCCAGATGCGAAATGCATTGCATTCAAGGCCGACCGTGGTTACGACCTTTTGGCAGGTAACGCAGGAGCTGCACAAGGAATTTACCTGTGGAATAACACCACCGGAACTCCAGTTGTGTCACTCGTAAGCAAGGATTCTGCCGGTGTTTCAGCAACATCTGCTGCAAACCCTCGAATCTCTGATGACTGCCGATTCGTCGCTTACCAGTCAAGCGATGAGTTCTTGTCTAATGATGACAACAACTCAAAGGTGGATGTGTTCTTGTATGACACGGTCGAAAACACGACTGACATCATTTCAACTAACGCGGTCGGAGCAAGTGCCGATGGCGATAGCAGTGTTGCTGCTCTTGACTGGGATGCAGATACCAACTCAGGTGTCGTGATGATCATGTCAAGTGCATCAAATATTCGTGGTACAGCAGGTGGTAACTCGGTGATCGACTTGTTCTCGGTTCCGTTTACTGTTGAGTCAGACCCGGAACCAAATGTGGGTGGTTTGACCGCCTTGGGTTCACCCGTGCGTTTGTTGAATACCCGGACTTCAGGAACCAAAGTTGGGGCACTTGATGGAAACGGTGCTGCTTACGAGCTGACCGTTGCCGGACAGAGTGGAATTCCGGCTAATGATGTCGTTGCTGTAGCAATGAACGTGACTGTTGTTGATGGTGAAGCGGGCAATGCTGGTGGATACGTCACGGTGTACCCGTGCGGCACTCGTCCTGATTCATCGAACCTCAACTTTGTGAATGGTCAGACGGTTCCGAACGCAGTCATCGCGCCGGTGTCGTTGGCTGGAAAAGTGTGCTTCTACGTGTACGGCAAGGCCCACTTGTTGGCTGACGTTTCTGGCTACTTCACTGCAGGTTTCACATCACTGTCGGCACCAACTCGTTTGTTGAATACTCGTATTTCTGGAGTCAAGGTTGGTAAGACCGATGGCACTGGTACGGCTTACGAGTTAACGGTTGCCGGACAGAGTGGTTTGCCTGCTGCTGGCTCATTGAGCACAGTTGCCATGAACGTGACTGTTGTCGATGGTGAGGCTAACGATGCTGGTGGATACGTCACGGTGTACCCGTGTGGCACTCGTCCTGATTCGTCGAACCTCAACTTTGTGAATGGACAGACGGTTCCGAACGCGGTCATTGCATCAGTTTCCTCAGAAGGAAAAGTTTGCTTCTACGTGTACGGCAAGGCCCACTTGTTGGCTGATGTTTCGGGTTACTTTGACAATTCATTGACTGCTCTTGCAGCACCAGTGCGTTTGTTGAACACTCGTACTTCAGGCATCAAAGTCGGCAAGACCGATGGAACTGGTGTGGCCTATGACCTCACCGTTGCTGGAGCGAGTGGATTGCCAGGTACTGGCATCACTTCAGTGGCACTCAACGTGACTGTTGTTGATGGAGAGGCTAACGATGCTGGTGGATACG
>CALPPJ020000097.1 GCA_943325425.2 Bifidobacterium breve
CGCAACGACGATGGGACGGCCCGCAATGCGTCTTCACTAATTGACGCCATGATCGGCACAACTAGAACACCGATTGCTAAACCCGAGACCAACATGTTGCGGGGTTGATCGGGCGAAAAAATGGGGCTCACAATATTGGGAGCGATGAATTTCAAAGCGAAGTAACCAACGATGACCGACGGGATACCCGCCAAGACTTCGACGATGGGTTTGAGAATTTTGCGAACCTTCGACGGAGCGAATTCGCTGAGATAAACGGCCGTTCCTAAACCAAGCGGAACTGCGACCAACATGGCGATTAAGCCCATGATGACACTGCCAAGAAAGATTGTGAGTAGGTCAAAACGTTCGCGACGGGGGAACCAACCTGGGGCGGTGCTCATATCGCGCAAAATGCCAAAATCCCAGTTGATTGAACGTAAGAAATCAATGGTGCCGCGAGCCAAAACAAACAAAATCAGCCCGCTCACAATAATCGTGACGACCGCTGATCCACCTAACAAACGGCGCATGCGCCGATCATGAGCGCGGCGTCGCGGATCTCCTCGGAGATCCGCGACAGCCAACAACCCATTCATAACTCTTAGCCTCGCGCAGTCCATGCGTCGAGGGACAATTGCTGCTTAGCCGATTCAAGCTGTACGTAGCCAGCTGCGCTGACTTGCTCAATGCCCTGGGCCGACAAGTACAGATCAACGTAAGCGGCCACGGCTGGGTTTTCAGCAGCGTTGGCCTTGTTCACGTAGATGTACAGCGTGCGGGAGAAGGGGTACGAACCATCGGCGATGGTCTCATCGGTCGGAAGAACACAGTTGCCTTCTTTGTCGGCAATGGCGATGGCCTTCATACGCTCGACTTCAGCCTTGTAGTAGGCGTAGCCCACCCAACCAAGTGAAGTGTCAGCACTTTCGATGCCGTCCACGATGACGTTGTCATTGGGGCTAGCGGTGTAATCGGCACGAGTTGCTTCATCGGTTCCACGGTCGCCCGCAATTGACTTGAGAGCGAATTCCACGAACGAGTCGTAGGTTCCGCTTTCTTCACCGGGTCCATAAACGCTCAACGGAGCGTCGGGCAATGTTGCGAATGCCGATTCCAATTCTGCAGCGATGACGTTGGCGTCAGCCCAGCTCGAGAAGCCTTCGGATTCGGGTCCGACCAAGGCGTACAAGGCGGCCTTGTCAAGACATTCAACGGCGGTATTCGCTGGGCTCGTGGCTACGGTCAATCCGTCGATTGCGACGGCGATTTCGATGTACTCAACGCCACCGTCAGCACACAACGTGGCTTCTTCTTCTTTGATCGCTCGTGAGGCACCGGTGATGTCACCTTCGCCAGCACAGAACTTCTTGAAACCGTCGCCAGTTCCGGGTCCTTCAACAGTGACCTTGAGGTTGCCACCTTCGGCGGTTCCAGCGAGTTCGCCGACCTTGATAGAGATGGGTTCAACAGTTGATGAACCAGTCACGAAAACGCTGCCACCTTCACCAGTTGATGGGGCATCGGTTGAAACAGGTGCATCCGATGAAGCCGGAGCCTCTGAGTTGGTTGAAGCGCTGTCGTCTCCACCGCAAGCGGCAAGGGGAAGGGTGACGGCCAGGGCGGCGAGTAGCGACCACTGCTTGAGTTTCATTTGAATAAGTCTCCTTGGGTAGGTATCGCACGGGTTCACAATCCGTGCGCCACGAACCTTAGAAAGGCAATCTTTCGTTTACCTGTTGTTCAGATGAACGAGAGGTTAACTCACGGGAACATCTTGGGGTAAACCTACTCACGACTAATCCGTCGGGTTTGTTGGTGAGCGGCCCACTCATACAGGATTCGTTGCGGATGAGGCTCGAAAAGTGCTGGTCCGACGCGTGTCCATGAATCATCGGGCAACAATTCGAACGCGGCAGCCGTATCTGACAGCAAAGTTTCAAAGGTTTTGTTGAGCCAGTCTTGGTGTTTGGGATGTGTCAACGGGGTTAACACTTCGACTCGCTTATCTAAATTTCGCCCCATGAGGTCGGCTGAGCCAATGAGGTGCAGCGGCTGCCCCTCGCCTTGCCCATTGGCAAAACGGAAGACCCGGGAGTGTTCGAGGTAGCGCCCCAAAACCGATCGCACACGAATGTTCTCGCTTAAGCCGGGTACACCAGCCCGCAAACAGCACAGACCTCGAATAATCAGATCAACTTTGGCGCCCTTTTGGCTCGCGGCGTACAGCTCTTCGGCCATTTCTGCGTCAGCCAATGAGTTGACCTTGATCGTGATTTGACCGCGCTCGCCCATCTCGCCTTCGCCGCGGATCAGGTCGATCAAACGCTGACGCAAGTAATCGGGAGCCACCAGAAGTCGGCTGTATTCAACGTCGCGGCTATAGCCAGTGAGGTGATTAAACAACTGCGCGGCATCAGTGGTGATATCGGGTTCGCTCGTGATGTAACCAAGGTCTTCATACAACCGAGCCGTACGCGAGTTGTAGTTGCCCGTACCGAGGTGCACATAACGACGCAAACCGTCGCTGTCTTCGCGCACCACCAAAACACATTTCGCGTGAGTCTTTAAACCAACAACTCCGTACACCACATGAACACCGGCGCGTTCAAAAGCTTTTGCCCACGTGACATTGGTGGCTTCATCAAAACGGGCCTTGAGTTCAACAAGTACTGCCACTTGTACACCGCGCTCGGCGGCGCGAATGAGGTGTCGGGCAATCGGACTATCGCCACTCGTGCGATACAACGTCATCTTGATACTTTGCACTCGCGGATCATCGGCGGCTTGAGATAAGAACTCTTCGACCGAACTGGCAAAACTTTCGTATGGGTGATGAAGTAGCAGCGCACGTTCGCGAACAACAGCGAAAATCGAACGATCAAGTTCTTCAGCAGCAGCCAAACGTCCTGCCGTTACTGGCTGCCATTGATCGTCTTTCAAATCGGGGCGATCAACTGCATGCATCTGCCACAAACAGGTCAGATCAACAAGTCCGTTCACTGGAATCACATCAACCTCAGTGAGATCATGTTCTTCAGCAATCAGGGTCAACATGTGAGCCGAAACGTTCTGATCTATTTCAAGCCGCACTGCTCGACCAAATCGGCGACGACGCAACTCGAGTTCAACTGCCTGCAACAAGTCATCGGCGTCTTCGTCTTCAAGTGACAAGTCGGCGTTACGAGTAATGCGGAATGTCGTTGAATGAGCAACCTTCATACCGGGGAAAAGTGATTCAAGATTCTGAATAATCACTTGTTCTACGGGCACAAAACGCATTCCACCAGGCAACGCCAGCAGCCGCGGGAAAAGGGTCGGAACCTTGACCCGTGCAAAACGCTCTTCGTCAGTTGATGGATCACGCACGATGGTGGCAACGCTTAAAGCCAGGTTCGACACATACGGGAAAGGGTGTGCAGGGTCAACTGCTAGAGGTGTCAGTACTGGAAAAATTCGTCGCTGATAAAAGTCATCGAGGTAGGCGATTTCTTCACTTGTGAGATCGACCCACTCACACAGTTCCACACCTTCGCGCTTGAGTTGCGGTAACAACACATCATTTAGGAGTCGCTGTTGACGCTGGGATAATTCTTGAACTCGCGTCAACACTTTTGAAAGTTGTTGAGCGGGAGTGAGACCATCGGGCAAGCGAGCTGTAATGCCAGCAGCCTCTTGGTCTTTCATGGCCGCGACGCGCACCTGATAAAACTCATCCAGGTTGGATGAGAAAATGGCACAAAATTTCAACCGCTCAAGGAGCGGGATGCCGGGCTCGGTAGCGAGACGCAACACGCGCTCGTTGAAATCAAGCCAACTCAATTCTCGGTTCAGTAAACGATGATCCACGCGGATCCCATTCAATAGTCAGCACCGACACGATGTCGGCGTATTTACCTGATGTTCAGGAAAGGTTCTCGTCAAAGCCCAGATCCCACTCAACGGTGACGTTTTCGCGTTCGCCGTCACGCATGATGCGCTCACGGTTGCGCTTGAACTGGGGATCGGTGTATGGCAACAGAACTAAACGAGCGAGTGCACGGGTGCGGAATTCTTCGACGACTAATCGATCGCCAAAGTCGCCAACGACGTCCCAGTGCGGAGCTACTGGACCGAGAAACACGATGCGGACATGTGCTCGAGATTGTGCTGAGGTGTGTAGATCGGACATGGGACTCCTTGAGTGCGAAATGCCGTTGGTCGGGCGAGATCTTGGCGAATTCTCGGGCCTGTGCCAAAAAACTTACCGATTTCTCACCAGGAAAACCGCTGGTCAGGCAAACCCTATCGGCGAGACTTGCGTGTCAGAACTAACCCTGACTGGTTCTCCCGAGCCAGGCATGGTTAACTGAAAGCGGTTGGGAACTCAAACAGCCCCAGTGAACGTCTCATTGGGGTCAACGAGAACTCAACTTCTCATAGGGCGAAGCGGGCGGAAACCACCTTCGCACAAGGAGAATGACCAATGAATGAAGACTCAGTAGCCACCTGGATGGCCGAAGGCGCTTGTCGTGCCTACCCGCCTAATACGTTTTTCCCCAGCGATGGGGTGGGCGTCGATAAGGCCCGCAAGATTTGCGCGACCTGTTCTGTGACCGCCGCTTGTCTGGAATACGCCCTCCAAAACCACATCGATCACGGTGTGTGGGGTGGATGCAGTGAGCGCGAGCGTCGCCGCATCAACAAACGTCGCCGCATCGCCGTACGGGCGCTCTAAACCGCCATATACATCAGAAACTGGTCCGATCCCGCCAGGGTTCGGATCGGTCGATCACTCTGATTTGGAGTCGTCTTGTTCCTTGGAGCCCTCGGCTAAGCCCTTTTTGAATTCCTTCTGGGCCTGACCAAGGTTCTTGGCCAGTTTCGGGATGCGCGAGCCCCCGAAAAGCACCAAAATTACGACGAGTACAACGATGACCTCAGGTCCATCAAAAAAGCCAGCAATCATGTATGCGAGGGTAGCACCGGAACGGGGCTGTCAATCAGCACAGTTCCGTCCGAATGGGCCTCAACAGTGACAAAACCATGAGGTGTCGGCACTGTGGCTTTCACCCACTCCAGGTCGCCCAGCACTGGGGCAATCCGAACCGAGGCATATCCAGGTTCACCCGGTGTGACGCCGGCGATGTAACGCACGAGATCGCTCGTCGGAGTGGACGACCATCCGTGGCATTTTGTGCCGCCCACCCAACACTCCGGCCAGGTGGTCTCGCCCGCATCCACAAACACTTGCCAACTGCGACATGACTCAAGAATCAAATCATGACGACCCGCTGCCGCCAGCGCGTCGTGCACGACATATTGAAAGAATGGTTCGGCTTCAACCATTTGATGGTGAACATCCCAAGGTGGCTGGGCAGGAAACCCGTTCATGAGATAGACGAATCCCTGACCATCGCCATCGACTGTGAGTCGATCCATCACAAACGAATGGCGAATGAGTTTGCTGCGATCGGTGATTCCCGCAACAACGCGTGACACCCGTTCGTCAGGCACGAGTTGCGCCACAATCGCCAGTGCGCCGGGATGCTGCGCGGCTTCGGGACGACGTTCATCATCAACGATGTGATCGATATACACGCCTCGCGATTCATCCCAGAAAACTTCAAAGGCATCTTTCACCGATTGATGACGCAACTTTGCCCAGTTCGCATTTGCAGCATTGCCGATCCATTCACTCATCTCGGCAAATTCATTCAGACCGCGAGCCCACAAAGCGTTGGTCGTTGACGCACATCCGTTCATGTACACACTCGCCCAATCGGTCAGGGCCCAGCCGGTGACGTCATGCAACAGATTGTCATCACCGAGGAATGATTCAAACCAACGCAAAACGCGTTCGGCGATTGATAAGTATTCACTCACAATTTCTTTGTCGCCGGCGTAGCGATAGATGTTGAAGATGGAGTGAATCCAATGCAATGCCCAATCGGGAAGATACATCCGATC
>CALPPJ020000098.1 GCA_943325425.2 Bifidobacterium breve
GACCTACGCGATGGCAACCAAGCGCTCATCGACCCGATGGACCCCGAGCGCAAGCGCCGCATGTTCGAAGAACTCTGCAAGATCGGCTTCACCGAAATTGAAGTGGGCTTCCCGTCGGCCAGCCAGCCCGACTTTGATTTTGTTCGTCAACTCGTTGAAGAGAACTTGGTTCCCGACAACGTCACTATTCAAGTTCTCGTACAAAGTCGCGACGAACTCATTGAACGTACTTACGAATCGTTACGCGGCATCAAGCAAGCGATTGTGCACTTCTACAACTCGACGAATCCGTTGCAGCGCGATGTGGTGTTCAATCTTGATAAGCCTGGCATCAAAGCAATTGCTGTTCATGCTGCCGAAAAGTGCAAATCAATGGAACACACTTTGCCTGGCACAATCGTGCGTTACGAATACTCGCCAGAAAGTTTCACGCTCACCGAACCCGAATACGCCATTGAAGTGTGTGAAGCAGTCATGGATGTCATCAAGCCGACTCCCGAAAATCCATTGATTCTCAATTTGCCCGCAACTGTTGAGTGTTACAGCCCCAACGTGTACGGCGATGTCATTGAGTGGTTCTGCCGCACAATCAAGAATCGCGACAGCGTGATTATCAGTTTGCACCCACACAACGACCGAGGTTGCGGTGTTGCCGCTGCCGAATTCGGCGTGATGGCCGGCGCCGATCGCGTTGAAGGAACACTGTTTGGCAATGGCGAACGCACCGGCAACGTCGACATCATCAACTTGGCACTCAACTTGTTTGTCAATGGCGTTGATCCCGAACTTGATATCACCGACATTGATGCATTGCGCCGCACTGCTGAATACTGCAATCGTTTACCCGTTCACCCACGTCATCCGTACGTGGGCGATCTGGTGTACACCGCGTTCAGTGGCAGTCACCAAGATGCCATCAAGAAGGGTCTTGAAAAACTGGGCGAGGGTTACGACACCTGGGGTGTTCCGTATTTGCCGCTCGACCCCAAGCACCTTGGTCGTACTTACGAAGCAGTCATTCGCGTCAACAGTCAAAGTGGCAAGGGCGGCGTCGCGTACGTCATGAAGTCTGAACACGGTTTTGATCTACCCCGTCGTTTGCAAATTGAGTTCTCAAAGAACATTCAGCACATGACTGAAGATCTCGGAACCGAAATCAGCCCTGTCACCATGTGGACTGCTTTCCAAGGTGAATACCTCAGCGAGTCGCCAAGGTTCGTTCTTGAAAGCCACGAGATGCGCAGCGTCTCAAGTGGTGGCGGGCGCACCACGATCACCGCGCAGTTGGTCATTGACGGCCAGCACCAAACCATCAGCGGCGAGGGCAACGGACCCATTGACGCGTTCGTGGCCGCCATGCGCACCGGACTCAATGCCAACCTCGACGTGGTCGATTACACCGAGCACGCCATCGGCAAAGGCTCCGAGGCCAAGGCTGTCGCTTACGTTGAAACCATCAACGGCGATGGCGACGTGTTGTGGGGCGTCGGTACCGATGAAAACACCGTGACCGCCTCATTGCGTGCCGTCCTGTCGGCTCACGAACGCCACACTTTGACCACCGCGCACTAGGGTTATATTCAGTAAGAACTAAACAGGTTTGACAAGTAGGGAGACAACATCATGAAGGTTTCAGTCGATTTTGATATTTGTGCATCGACCGGTTCATGCATGCAGGTATGCCCCGAGGTTTTTGAAGTTCGTAGTGATGGTTACCTCTATGTGCTCATCGAAAATCCGGGTGAAGAGTTGCGCGAAAAGGTCGAGCAGGCTGCCGACTTGTGCCCAACTGCCGCCATCACGGTTGAGGGCTGAGTCTGCTTCGTGGGTTTCCACGACAAACTGAATCAGGCGTGGGCCGCAAGTGGCTCAATGCTTTGTGTCGGACTTGATCCCGACCCCGCGAAGATCCCCGCACATCTCCAAGGTCCTGATGCGATCTTTCGTTTCTGTGCCGACATTGCTGATGCCACCGCCGACCTGGCCTGCGCCTTCAAACCACAGATTGCGTACTTCGCGGCGATCGGTGCCGAAGCGCAATTAGAGAAACTCTGCGAGCACATTCAAACCAATCATCCGCAAGTGGTGTTGATTCTTGATGCCAAACGTGGCGACATCGGACCAACTGCCGAACGTTATGCCCACGAAGCATTTATGCGTTACGGCGCCGATGCGGTCACCGTGAACCCGTATCTGGGCACCGACTCACTTGAGCCGTTCTTGGCGCACACCGGAAAAGGCGTCATCGTTTTGTGTCGCACATCAAACCCGGGCAGTGGCGATCTGCAAATGCTCATAACCGATGGTCGACCGATGTATCAACACGTCGCACACATGGCGGCCGATCAGTGGAGCAAGATGGGCGAAGTCGCCTTGGTGGTCGGCGCAACGTATCCCAACGAGTTAGCGACAGTGCGTAGCATCGTGGGCGACATGCCATTGCTCGTGCCCGGCGTCGGAGCACAAGGTGGTGATGTTGTTGCCACCGTGAATGCTGGGGCCACTGCAAATGGCACCGGAATGATGATCAACTCATCGCGTGCAATCTTGTACGCATCAAAAGACGAAGATTTTGCTGAAGCGGCGCGCCGAGTCGCGTTAGCTACTCGTAACGAGATTTCTCAAGCCGTTAATACGTGAACACTGGTGATACCAGGTGCGGCACGTAGTGCAGCCAGAACTTCATCTGGCGCCGGGCCCGATGACGCAATCACCATCAATGCCGAACCAGGGACTGAACTACGTCCGACACCCATGTCGTTGATGTTGACACCGGCGTTACCCAACACGGTTCCAACAACACCAATCACACCAGGACGGTCATCGTTGCGAACGACCAACATGTTTTCGGCTGGCGGTACATCAGTGGCGTGATCATCGATCATGACCAAACGCGGTTCACCATTACGACCGGTCAACGTGGCCGAAATGCTGTGGCCTTCACAACGCAACGTGATGAGGTTGACAAAGTTGCGCGAATCACGTGAAGATGTTTCACGAATTTCAATTCCGGCGTTCTTCGCCATCTGCGGAGCGTTTACATACGAAACCGGCTCATCGCTAATCGAACCAAAGAAACCCTTCAACACGCTGAGAGTCAAAATGCGATTGTCATATTGACCAATTTCGCCTTCGGCAGTGATTTCAAGTTGCTTCGGCAACTGACCAACCAATGATGCAAACAATCCACCCAAACGCTCAGCGAGCGGCAAATACGGGCGCAATGTCTCATTGGCTTCGGCCGCTGACACGTTTACTGCGAACGGCACGAAGTCGCCGGCAAGCGCCAACTTCACCATGTCGGCAATCGTGTCGCCAGCTTTGTCTTGTGCTTCGCGCGTACTTGCACCAAGGTGCGGTGTGACAACGATGTTGTCAAGAGCAAACAGCGGGCTATCGGTACAGGGTTCAACATCAAAGACGTCTAGTGCTGCACCAGCGATTTGACCAGAAGCAACTGCTTCAGCAAGTGCGGCTTCATCAACGATGCCACCGCGGGCAACGTTGATCACGCGCAGGTCGGGCTTGGCCTTCGCCAAAATTTCGCGACCGATAATGCCTTTTGTTTCTTTGGTCTTGGGCAAGTGCACCGTAATGAAATCACTCTGTGCAATGACATCATCAAGACTCATCATCTCCACGCTCATTTGACGAGCGCGTTCTTCTGAGACAAATGGGTCGTAGGCAACTAGGCGCATACCGAATGCCAGTGCGCGTTGCGCGACCAACTTGCCAATGCGACCAAGGCCAATGACACCAAGGGTCTTGTCGGCGAGTTCGACACCTTCCCACTTGCTGCGTTCCCACCGACCGGCCTTGAGTGCCGCGTGCGCCTGGGGCACATTGCGCGCACAGGCCATGAGCAAAGCCATGGTGTGCTCGGCTGCCGAGACGATGTTGCTTTGCGGAGCGTTGACAACCATGACGCCACGTCGGGTCGCAGCCTCAACATCAACGTTGTCGAGCCCGATACCGGCGCGGCCGACCACGATGAGTTCATCAGCAAACTCAAGAGCTTCAGCCGTCACCTGGGTGGCTGAACGAATAATCAGGGCGTGAGCGCCTTTCAGAGCCGCTGGAAGCGTCTCTGGGGTGAGGTCGAGTTGTACGTCGACGGTGTGTCCAGCTGCCCGCAGGCGGTCAAGGCCACCGTCGGCAATTTCTTCGGAAACGAGAATGCGTGCCATAGGTACCCATCATGTTGGTCGGTCGCCACCTTTCCTAACGAATGCATTTGACATTTCGTTCAAAACAGTCGTCACAGGGTGGTTTATCGTCACCCTCTAGGCTCAAGACATGGACCGCTCGCAACATAAAGAAATCGAAAACTGGTTCATCAGTCGCGGCGTCCCCCATTTCATTACCAACTACTCAGCCCGAACCGATATTTGGACCCGAGCCCTACCCTTTCTCATCGTGGCCTATTTAGCTGGGGGTCTCAATGCACTGAATTTGGCCGAATGGTCGCTTGGTCGCAACCTGGTCGCAGCCGGACTCACCATCGCCAGCCTGATCCTCGGATGGTCGGTGACAAACCTCGTCCTTCAACGACCATTCTTGGCTGTCCCCAAAGAAATCGGCAAGCCTGAGCTCGTCGCTTTTGTGATCGGACCGGCTATCCCGAGCGCGGTGTTCCAACAATGGGGCGACTCATTCCAGGCATCGATTGAAGGACTTGCCATCTTGGGCGTCATCTACGTTTCATCGAGTTTCGCGTTGGGCCACTTACTGTCGTGGGCGTTACGTAACTCACTTTCGCAAGCAGCCATGCTCGGTCGACTCTTGGCTCGAGCGCTACCACTGCTCTTGCTCTTCACCACGTTCCTCTTTGTCAACGCTGAGGTGTGGCAGGTTGCTGGACAACTCACGGGACTGCCCTATTTACTTGGCGTTGGGATTTTCTTTTCGCTGGGTGCTGCCTTTGTACTTTCGCGAATCCCCCGATCAATTTCGGGACTGAACAAGTTTTCATCTTGGAATGAAGTCAAACAAATCATTGTTGGAACTCCGGCTGAAGGATTACCTGTTCCCGCAGAGGGCATGCCACCAGAAGAACTGTCAACAAGTGAAAAAATTGACCTTGCACTTGTCACCACATTTAATCAATCGGTGCAGATCACTTTCGTCGCCGTTGTGCTTACTCTTTTTTTCACACTTTTTGGCTTTCTCGCGATTTCTATTGATACGCAGTCGGCATGGATGATGACTGAAAAGTCGCATGTGTTCTTCACGTGGACACTGAGTGGTCGCAATCTTGTTGTGACCGAATCACTCTTACGTGTCGCTGGATTCTTAGGCGCATTCATCGGCATGTACTTCACCGTGGTTCTCGCCACTGATGAAACGTATCGTTCTGAATTCATGGAGGACACTTCACCACTGGCCCATGAAGCTTTGGCCGTGCGACTCGCTTACAAACATTCCCATGAAGCCTGATTATTCGATCAGAGTGTTGCATCATCTCAATGAGATGCAACAACTCCAGGCCTGCACCGACTTGGTGTGGGGACCAGGTACAGGCAACATGGTGAGTGCCGATTTCTTGATGGCCCTGTCGCATGCAGGTGGCTATGTGTCGGGAGCGTTTTTATCAACAGATTCTGGCGAGGAAATGGTGGCGTGTTCGTTTGGAATGTTGGCCCAACACCGCGGTGACTGGTGTTTGCATTCACATATCACCGGTGTCAATCCAACGTTGCAGAACTCTGGGCTTGGCACCGCGATGAAGAATCACCAAAAGCTATGGGCCCGTGACTCGGGGCTCACCGCTATTACATGGACTTTTGACCCCCTTGTGCGGCGCAACGCCTGGTTCAACATTGAACGCCTTGGCGCAAACGCTGTCGAGTTTCATATCAACTTTTACGGACCA
>CALPPJ020000099.1 GCA_943325425.2 Bifidobacterium breve
TTGCAGCCGCTACGGCAATCGCTGCACGTGAACTTGTTGAAGGAACCGTCGATGGATCAAAAACTTTTTTGGCGGCTTCACCCGGAGAGTTTGGTACACCATCTCCACGAGCGGCTAGTAATGCTGCCGCTTGCGCACGTGCAGCGGCAGCGGCCGCGGCGGCACGACGAGCTCGTTCTGCAGCCAGCGCACTTCCTAATTCTTTTTCGGCTTTGGCCTTCAACTTGGTGTACTTAGAAATTTCTTTATCGGTCTTTTCTTGTAGACCAACAATGCTCTTCGCTAAATCTTCAGCAGTGTTTTTCTGCTTATTCAGTTGTTCAGTCAGTTGCGCCAGATCAGTGATTGCTGCATCAAGTTGATCGGTCGTGGCAAAACCAACGTTGAGCGCAATTTCGGTGAGTGACTGCTTCTGCACCGATTCATTAGGGCCACCACCCGGGGCCAACAGACCAGTGATACTTCCGCCACGACCGCCACCAACAAAAGCCTCAACCGCTAAATCAGACATTTCGGTTTGCAGCCCACCAAGTTCGGTTTGCTTCACGGCAATTTCGGCTTCGGTTGCGACAATCCCAATTTCAAGCTGGAGCTTGTCGTCTTCGGCAATTCGAAGTTCTTCCGACAATCGATCGGCTTCGGCCTCGGCGGCCTCTAGTTGGTCGGCCATCTGACGCACTTTGCGTTTGGCATCATCGACCGAGTCAGCGATAGCCGGTTGTTCAATGGCTGCAACTCCGACCGTGCTCAGCAACATCGCGCTCACCAAAACCTGGGCGGCGACACGGCGCAAACGGGAGCTTGGACGGAGACTCAACATGACCCTTGGCAGGCTAGCGATTATTACGAACGTGTTGCAGTCGGGAGACCCCAGCGCTGTATTCGCCTATTCCCACTCATTCCCATTCAATGGTGCCCGGCGGTTTCGACGTGATGTCATAAGCCACTCGGTTAACCCCATCGACCTCGCTAATTATGCGGCTCGACATGCGCTCGAGTAGGTCAAAAGGCAGTCGAGCCCAGTCGGCGGTCATGGCATCATCGCTGGTCACAGCCCTAATAATGATCGGATAGGCATAGGTTCGTTCGTCGCCCATCACGCCCACCGAGCGAATATCGGGCAACACCGCAAAGGCCTGCCAGATCTCTCGTTCAAGGCCCGCTAAGCGGATTTCTTCACGCACAATGGCGTCGGCTTCTTGCAAAATAGCCACCTTGTCAGGTGTCACTTCACCGATAATTCGCACCCCCAGACCCGGACCGGGAAATGGCTGGCGCCAAACAATTTCGTCGGGCAAACCCAATTCGCTGCCCAGACGACGAACTTCGTCCTTAAATAACGACCGCAAGGGTTCGACCAACTTCAACGTCATGTCAGCGGGCAGTCCACCCACGTTGTGGTGACTCTTGATGACCGAGGCCGTGCCATCGGTGCCGCCACTTTCGATGAGATCGGGATACAGCGTTCCCTGAACCAAGAACTCCGCATCGGTGACGCCACCAGTGTGCTGTTCGAAAACGCGCACGAACAACTCGCCAATAATTTTGCGTTTGGCTTCGGGTTCGGTGGTGCCCTTGAGACCATCAAAGAACTTCGCGCCTGAATCAACATGAATCAACTCAATACCCATATTGCGTTTGAAAGTTTCGACGACTTGATCGCTTTCACCTTTACGCATGAGACCGGTGTCGACATACACACACGTGAGTTGTGCACCAATCGCGCGATGTACAAGTGCGGCCGCAACCGCTGAGTCGACGCCGCCCGACAAACCACAGATCACACGCTTGTCACCCACTTGCGCACGAATCACCGCAATCTGTTCATCGATGACCGAACCCATGGTCCAACTAGCGTCACAGCCCGCGAGGTTGTGCAAGAAGTTTTCCAGCACCTGTGCACCAAACGGCGAGTGCACAACTTCGGGGTGATATTGCACTCCCCAAATTTTGCGTTCAGCGTTTTCAAGAACCGCAACGGGTGCTTCGGGAGTTGATGCAGTTGCTGTAAAGCCAGCGGGCACTTGCGAAATTGCATCAAAGTGGCTCATCCAAACTTCTTGCACATCGGGCAAATCTGCAGTGAGCAAGGTCGAAGGTGAACCAGAAATACGCGTCATTTGCGCGCGACCGTATTCGCCACGTGAACCACGACCTACTTCACCACCAAGTTGGTGAGCAATTAATTGAGCGCCATAACAAATACCCAAGATCGGAACACCCGATTCGTACACCTTGGGGTCTAGACGCGGCGCACCTTCAACATGCACGCTCTTTGGCCCACCCGACAAGATGATTGCGGACGGGTTCTTGGCCGCGATCTGTTCGGCCGTGATGGTGTGCGGAACGATTTCGGAATAAACCCGATGCTCACGTACTCGACGAGCGATGAGTTGTGCGTACTGCGCACCGAAGTCGACAACTAAGACAGTGCGGCGAGTAGTCACCTCACTGATCGTAGTCCCCCTGACCAGAACCCCAAAAACTGACCCCATGGACAAAAAGTCAATTGTGCTTCTGGTGCAGATTCGTTGCGTATTCCGTCACGATCCTGCACCAGAAGCGCAGTTTGGTGGTGTGAAGTGGCACGATGAAGGGGTGAACATTCGCCGGATCCTGACCACCGCACTACTCGCCATCGCGTTGACGCTCGGTGTCGGGTTCGTGAGTTCATCTGCAGTGCTCGCCACCACGCCACCGGCCGATACTCAACTAGATACCCAGCCGCCGACCACCGAAAACGATTTCATGAATCTTGAACGTGATGTCACCTCGTGTATTAGTTCAATCCCGAAGCCTGGGTGCGGTCGTGAGCCCACCAGTTCGAGCGACCGTGGCGGATGGCAACAACTGTTGTTGTTCTTCATCATGTTCCTTGGCATGGCCATCATTTTTTACCGCGTCTATCGATCAGTTCGTGCCCGCGATAAAAACATGGTTTGAGAAAAACTAACTACCAAGAAAATCCGGTGTACGTTTTTCTAAGAACGCTTGACGTCCTTCACTCGCATCATTACTTGCCCACGCAGCGAGACGCGCATGTTCAACTGCTTCAAGAGAAATCTCAGCACCAGATAAACGTTCAAGCGCCATCTTGTGCGCCTTGATTGTGAGTGGAGCAAGTAACGACATCTCGTGCGCCCACGCCATTGCATCATCAAGTGTTCCGAGTCGATGTACAAATCCACCGACGAGTTCATCAGCATGAATCGATTCAGCTGATAACAACATGTAACGCGCTGCACTCCAACCGGCTTCACGGCCGATTCGTTCAACCGTCCACGAATCAACAGCAAGACCCAACTTCGCAGCGGGTACTCCGAACTTGCTCTTCGGTGTCGCGATACGTAAATCACACGCAGCAGCCAATTGCGAACCTGCACCAAGGGCAGGCCCATCAATGGCTGCCAATGTGAGACAGTCCATTGAGCCAAAACCGCGCAACACTGACAACAACGTGTCGGTAAATTCGCCGAGTTCAACACCACCTAAATCAGCACCGCTACAAAAAGCTGGCGGGGTGCCTGCCAATACCAGTACGCGTGCGCCTCCTGATATCGCCGTTGCTTGCGCTTCATGCAAAGCCTGCAACGTCACCAAATCAACCGCATTGCGCTTTTCAGGGCGATCAATGACCACCTTGCATACCGATTCAAACCATTCCACAAGAACTGCCACATGCGAACGGTAGCCCGTCGTGAGTCTGCAAGCCTGCCCTCTAGGCTGAAAGGGTCATGAGTGCCCCCGAAAGCCCACATTCGTCCTCCGACCCAGTTCGGGTGCGTCGAGCGATGATTGCGTTGTGGACTAAGCGGGCCAATCGCGTCGGGTATTTGCTTTTCGCTGCATCGATCGCACTTTTCATCGTGGCCTTTGTCGTTGATTTCAACGACACCATGGTCACACTCATCACCATTTGCATGGTGGTCGGCTCAATTCTTCTCGCTCCTGCCATCGTTCTGGGATATGCCGTCAAGGCAGCCGAGAAAGATGATGTTGCACAAGGTTTATAAAGGTACCGTGAGGGCGTTATGTCTTTAAGAATGCCAGCCGCTGAACGTCGCGAACAATTGCTCGCAGTTGCGCTTGATGTGTTTGCTCGTGAGGGCTACCACCAAACATCGATGAACGATGTAGCTGAAGCAGCAGGCATCACGAAGCCAGTTTTGTATCAACACTTCGAATCAAAGCGCGAGCTTTACTTGGCCCTCATTGAAGATGCTGGCGCGCGCATGCTTGAAGTCATCACTACTCCAGAAATTGCGCAAAGCAACGGACGTCGTCGCACCGAACTTGGTTTTCGCGCGTACTTTCAATGGGTCTACGACGATCACGATGCATTCCAGTTGTTATTCGGTGGCGGCTCACGCCGCGATCCTGAATTCAGCGAAGCGGCCGGCAAGTTTCAATCACAAGTTGCTGATGCGATTGAGCCACTCATCACGGCCGATATTGATCCCGAACACCGCCGTACTCTTGCTCACGCATTAGTTGGTTTAGCCGAAGGCGTGTCGCGTCGGTTGTTACGACTTGGTGGCGAATTCGACCCCGAATTAATCGCTCGGCAAGTGAGCGATCTGGCGTGGGCCGGCCTGCGCTCAGCTCAACGCCCAGTGTGATTCTGGTGTCGTTTTAATTGGTATTACCCAATAAAACGACACCAGAATCACACGCGGCGTAGTACTCGCAGGCTTCCTGTTGCTGATACGTCTTCGAATCGACCGCTGTTAATGGCCGGCAAGTAAATCTGTTCATAGGGCGGACGACCGCCGTCGGCTGGATCAGGAAACACATCGTGAATCGCCAGAATGCCACCGATTGCAACATGTGGAGTCCAGAGTTCATAGTCGAGTTGCGCTGGTTCAACACCATGACCACCGTCAATGAACAAAAACGCCAATGAGCTCGTCCAATTTTTCGCAACGATTGGCGATTGTCCAACAACGGCCAAGACATGTTCTTCTAAATCGGCACGAAACATTGCATGACGAAAGAACGGCAGTGTGTCCATCTTGCCGACAACTGGATCGACCAGCGATGCATCATGCCATTCCCAACCTGGCTGATTTTCTTCAGAACCACGATGATGATCAACGGCGAAGAGAACTGTGTTTGTTTGCCGCGCCGCATCACCTAGCCAAATTGTTGATCGTCCGCAATACGAACCAACTTCAAGCATTGGCAAACCAGGTAACGAACGCGCCGCTCCAAGCGCCGCTTCATGTAATGCATCACCTTCATCAACGGGCATGAAGCCAGTTGTGGCAAGAGCTAATTCGCGCAGTTGCGCTGAAATCACCACTTATCCCAGTGGATGATGGTTTCAGCGTCGGGACGAATAGCCGCTTTGAAGTCAGTTCCCTTGGTGAATGCCAAAGGCGACAAGCACACCTGTTGCACAGTGTCGAACGGAATTCCCAAGATGTCAGCAACTTGCTGTTCCATCATGAGGTGAACTGTGGTCCAAGCAGTTCCCATGCCACGAGCACGAGCAGCCAACATGAAGCTCCACATGGCGGGCAAAATATTTGCCATCACCGACGAAGCCATCATGCCAAGACCGCCAGCGGCTTCGGTACGGCCACCCACGTTGCACGGGATCACCAACACCGGAGCGTCACCCATGTGGTCGCCCAGATAGTCAGCCGAGTCGGCCGAACGCTGCTGCTGATCGTTCAGCACCGCGTCACCCTTGTCGATGGTACGGATGTACACGCCGTCCATGGCCTGGTATTGCGAGAAGCACTCGCGGTATACGGCACCGATGGCCTTGCGCTTGGCTTCGTCCTTCACGATGATGAACTGCATCGTCATGCTGTTCGAGCCCGACGGCGACTGCATCGCCAA
>CALPPJ020000100.1 GCA_943325425.2 Bifidobacterium breve
AAAAGGCCGCTGGGATTTCCCAGCGGCCTCAGTGAGGATTCTCGACGTTGGTGTTGGACCTACGTGAGTGACTCCCTGAGCCGCTGGGGTGAACGCTTGGTATTCACCGCTGCGAAGCCGGCTGCCATATAGGCAGTCTTGGCGGCTACGTGCTTCATGCCTGCGTGCTTAACGGCGAACGTGTTTGCAGACGCGAAGGAGAACACTGGCCATGAGATCGTGGAGATCAACGGGGTGTTCTGGAGAGACATAACGCTTTATAGGCAACCACTTTGAAATGACAAAGTCAACTGAATTAGCAAAGACGACTTCTTCAGGCGGTACTGAGGGAGCGCGAAGAGCGCCAAAAAGTGATGACGAGTAGGAGAATTCCCCCTGCTAGAAGGGCAATTCCACTGGCTCCGAGGATGATATTTTGGCGTTGTTGAGCCTTTTCAGAAATACTCTCACCGCCGCGAAAGATGAGAAAAAACCCGAGGCCGATCAACCCGAAAATGGCGACCGATAGCGAACTCATGAGTTGCAGACGTCTCAACGTTGTTTCATCAATTTCAGAAAGATCGGGGTTGGCGGTTGCGGTCATACTTCTGAGAGAGCGCAATCGCTGAAATCTCACACTTTTCTCATCATTACTTCGAATCAACGTGCGCAGTTTGTTCAGAATTTGTTTGCCAATTAGAGCGTTGAACTTTGCTCTCCCGAAAGTTGTGCTTGCGAAACTCTCGTTACGTGAACACGACACTGATCAAGAGAATTGATCGCACGGCCTTACCAATCGTGGCGATGTCTGGTGTGTCGTTTATCGGCACTGCGTGCACACCTTTGTTGTTGGGAAATCCCTTGGCCTTGATGTTGCTCAGTCCCCGAATCATCTTCATGGGAATGGCGGCGGGGCAAATGTCGCTTATTCCATTTGTTTTTCTTGCCTCCATACGTTTGTCCATGACCGATCCCTTTCACTTTTTACTTGGCCGACGTCATGGTCCCAAGCAGATGATGAAGTTGGGCCGAATCGGACGTTGGATTGCTAAGCCAGGAACTCATCACAAGACTGTTGCGATCGGACTCTTGGCGTTACGTCCTATTGGTCGACATTTGATGTGGGCGGGTGCACAGAATGTGCGCGCTCGATTGGTTGTGGCAATTGATGTGGTGAGCACAATCGTCTATTGCGTCATCGTGCATAAAACAGCTGCGAGAATCTTGTGAAACTGAAGAGAATACTGCGCATCTTCGGCGAGACTCAAGAGCCCGAGTGGTTCTGGTTTTACTATTGAAGAACGAAGTACTGACTGCGCTGTAGGGCAATTGGAGTTGACTGAGTGACTAATCGTTGAAGCAATTTCACGACCGTTTTCCAGCTTGGCAAAAGAACCAATGAGTAGTTGGTCATTGGAAAACAGCGCGAAACATTAAGAATGTTCCAAAAACCCAATGTCATTTATGCAATATGACGAAATGGCCGCGGTACATAACAATTGGGCTAGATCGAGCAACGAACCGATGAATCAGCCTCGTCAAAGTCTTCCACCGCGGCATTATTTGATGCGAAAGTTCAATGGGTTGAACGGGACGCTCAAAAATTTGGACTGCCGTAAATCCAGCCTTAACGCCACCTTCAATAATTCGTTTTGGCGGCATATCACGTTCAGTGACGCCGAGATCTTTCATTGCCTGAACTGAAACCGCACTCTTCGCGTGACCAGAACCTGGTTCAAGAGTGATGCAAATCCCACCCTTTTTTAATGCTCGATAAGCACTCCGCAATGCCAGCACTTCATCTTCGGCGTGGTGAAGACAGTCATAGAAGATGACCGCATCAAACTGATTTTGAAAGGGAAGCGATTCAAAATCACTGACCACTGCATCAAGGGCTACGTTGTAACGAGTGGCATTGATTTTGGCGAGCTCAACCATCTCGGGTGCGATATCTGTCGCTGTCACGTCATACCCACTCAAGGCATAGAAACAGCTTGTCCAACCACTGCCCGCTCCAATGTCAAGAATTCGCGCAGGCGGCGCCGGAAGAAGCGAAATCAATGCACCCATTTCTTGTAGATATAAACCACGTCCATCGTCGGACCACGGCTTGTCAAGTGCATGCTTTTTGCCAATTTCTCCAAGGCGACCGATGTAATCAATCTCATCTTGTTTGGCCACGGCAATATTCTAAGCGGGGAATGTTCTCGGGGCTGAGCATCGCACCAATGATCAACTGAGGATACGGTTTTCGAATGAGTCAAATCGCGCTGTTGGCGAATACCGCAGGCACATTGTTTATGGTGGGCCTTATATGGTTTGTTCAACGGGTTCACTATCCGTTACTGGCCCAAGTTGGCGTTGAATATCAGATATCAGTGGGTCACGAACACCAACGTAGAACCTCGCAAGTAGTCGGACTCCCGATGGCAGTTGAAGGAGTGAGCACTTTGGTGCTTTTGATTGAACGACCTGACCAAGTATTTGCCTGGTTGCCCTGGGCTGGCGCTTTTCTTCTGGCGATTTCGTTGGGCTCAACCGTTTTTCTCTCGGTCCCATTGCATCAGAAGATGATTAGTCATCCGTCGAGCCAGATTGGCCAAAATCTGGTGGCTACCAACTGGCCTCGAACTGTCTCGTGGACGCTTCGTGGTGTTATCTGCCTAGTGATGTGCGTTCAAGCAATCAATTAAATTGCTCAGCCAAGATCGGCTGCTGGCGCCGAAAACTGCGATTGATACAGCCGGTAGTAGGCGCCATGCGCTGCCAGGAGTGCTTCGTGTGATCCCTGCTCAACAATCGAACCATTTTCCATGACCAAAATGATGTCGGCGTCTTGAATTGTTGACAGTCGATGGGCAATCACAAAACTTGTGCGTTCGTGACGAAGCGCATTCATAGCCTTTTGAATCAGAACTTCGGTACGCGTATCAACTGAACTCGTGGCTTCATCCAAAATCAAGATCGCCGGATCAGCAAGGAATGCTCGGGCGATCGTCAGCAATTGCTTTTCTCCGGCACTCACGGCACCCGATTCACCAGTCAAAATCGTGTCGTAACCATCGGGAAGAGTTTGCACGAACCGATCAACAAAAGTTGCTTTAGCTGCCGCACGGATTTGTTCTTCAGAAGCACTCGGATTTCCGTAGGCGATGTTCTCGCGTATCGTCCCATTGAAAAGCCAGGTGTCTTGAAGAACCATGCCAATTTTCGAACGCAATTCTTGACGAGGCATTTCTGCGATGTTGCGACCGTCCAAAACTATGCGCCCATTGTTCAGTTCGTAGAACCTCATGATGAGATTGACAAGGGTGGTCTTGCCCGCACCGGTAGGACCAACAATGGCTACCGTCGTTCCCGGTTCAGCAATAAATGAAAGATCAGTAATGAGTGATTTCTCGGGATCGTAAGAGAACGTGACTTTGTCAAACTCAACTTGACCAATAGTTGGTGAATGATCTGTCGTACCAACATCGGGGGACTGTTCTTCCGCATCAAGTAATTCAAAGACTCGTTCGGCAGACGCCACGCCTGATTGCAAGACATTGGCCATTGAGGCCGCTTGAGTTAACGGCTGAGTGAATTGTCTTGAGTACTGTACGAAGGCTTGTACATCGCCAAGACTCATGGTTCCAGATGCAACGCGCAGACCGCCGACGACGGCAATCGCCACGTAATTCAGATTGCCCAAGAACATGGTTGCCGGTTGAATTGCGCCAGATATGAACTGAGCCGAATTTGCCGCATCAAAGAGTTCATCATTGAGAACTTTGAAGCGCTCTTCGACTTCTTTTTGACGACCAAAGACCTTAACGATTGCGTGGCCTGTAAACGCTTCTTCAACTAAACCGTTGAGCTGACCGGTGTAGCGCCATTGCGAAATGAATTTGGCCCGCGAGCGCTTAGCAATGATGGACATTGTCAGCAAACTGAAAGGGATGACCGTGAGAGCGATCAAGGCCAAAACAACTGAAACTGTAAACATCATGACGATGACGCCGACAATTGTGAGCACCGAAAGTACGAGTTGACTCAGCGACTGCTGCAAACTTTGCGCAATATTGTCAATGTCATTGGTGACACGACTCAACAGGTCACCACGTGAATGCTTATCAATGTAGCTCAGCGGTAAACGATGAATCTTTGCCTCAACATCTCGACGCATCTTGAACATTGTTCGTTGAACAACGCCCGCAAGTAAGAAAGATTGGGCATAAGCAAGCACATACGAAAGTAGATAGACACCAATTGCAAGTTCAAGCGTGCGATGAAGACGACCGAAATCAATTCCTGTTTCTCCATTACGTTGCATTAAACCATCAAAAATGATGTCAGTGCCCTGGCCAAGAATTCGTGGTCCAGAAACGATGAGTGCAACACTGCTGATGGCCATCAGCAAAATGAGAAGGACTAACAAGGTCTCGCGTCCCATACGGCGACCCAGTCGTTTTGCGGTCAGGCTGAAATTCTTTGACTTCTCTGCTGGCACTCCAACGGTGTTCATACGCCCGGTGCGTAATTCGGCGACGTTTCCTACTGGTGCTTGGTTTTCCGTTGGTGCGTTCTTTGAGTTTTCTGTACTCATCAGTCATCACCTTCTTGTGTTGCCTGTGAAGCAACAATTTCTTGGTAAGTGGCGCAAGATTGACTGAGTTGTTCGTGCGTGCCGAGCCCAACTATTTGTCCATCTTCAAGGACCATGATCTGATTCGCATGTCGAATGGTCGAAATGCGCTGGCCGACAATCACTGTGACCGAACTTGCAATATGCGGGATTAACGCAGTGCGTAAACTTGCATCTGTCACTAAATCAAGTGCTGAAAATGAGTCGTCAAAAATGTAAATCGCAGGTTTGCGTATCAGGACTCGCGCAATCGCCAGTCGTTGGCGTTGACCTCCTGAAACATTACTTCCGCCTTGAGCAATAGTCGCCTCAAGTGATCCAGGCATGTCGCGAACAAAACTTTCTGCTTGTGCGATCGCTAGTGCATTCCACATTTCTTCATCAGAGGCATCTGCTTTTCCATAGCGAAGATTGCTGGCGACAGATCCAGAGAAAAGGTATGGCTTCTGTGGGGCTAAGCCGATTCGAGTCCACAATTCTGTGGGTGCTATTTGACGAATATTGACTTCATTGAGAAGCACATCGCCATCAGTGCTATCAATGAGTCGAGCGATGAGATTGACCAAGGTCGTTTTACCCGATCCGGTACTGCCGATAATCGCAAGTGTTTCTCCGGCATTAACTTTGAAGGAGATGTTGTGCAGCACGGGTTGCGCTGCACCTGGGTAGCGAAACTCTACGTTGCGCATTTCAAGTGACGTGTGGCTTGAAGTAATCGGAGTTGGTGTGTCAGAGATACCGACTGAGGACGGTGTGTCTAAGACTTCTTGAATTCGCTCGGCACTCACTGAAGCTCGTGGCCATAATGCGGCCATAAACGTCGCCATCATGACTGACATCAGGATCTGAGAAAGATATGTGAGAAATGCAACCATCGCGCCAAGGTTCATCTTGCCGTCAGAAATTCTGGTCGAGCCAAACCAAACGACTGCAACACATGAAAGGTTGACGATCACAGTTGCGGTGGGGAACATCAAACTCATGAGTCGTCCACCCCGCAACGCAGTTGCAGTGACCTCTGTGTTGCCAGCGCGAAATCGTTCAATTTCTTCTGGTTCTCGAACAAAGGCCCGCACCACTCGAATACCAGACAATTGTTCACGGAGAACTTCGTTGATTCGATCAATACGTTGTTGCATGAGTCGGAAGGTGGGAACCATTTTGACAACGACAGTTCCGAGAATCGCCGCGACAAGCGGAACCGATACGACGATGATCAACGACAATGCCAC
>CALPPJ020000101.1 GCA_943325425.2 Bifidobacterium breve
CTCAGGCGCCCATTCATTAATTGAAGATGGGCATTTGCATCGCGGCTTTGATCACATGGAATCAGCAAGCCACGGTGGAATGGGTTCATTCCATTACGCCCGGTGGCTCATGAAGAATCACCCTGAAGCAGTACCTATGTATTACCGGGTGCTCGACATGTCGTTGCAGGTCAGTGCTGAAGGTGGCGGCGATACCGGCGCCCCACAAGCACATATCAACAACATTCCTCGCGAGTGGTATCACACCGACTGGGTGGCTGATCGCGCGATTGCTTGGCTTGATTCACTAGACGCCGATGCCGACTGGTTCTGTTGGGTGAGTTTCCCCGATCCCCACCATCCCTGGGATCCGCCCGCTTCTGAAACACATCGCGTCAATTGGCGCGATCTTGATTTGCCGGCGGGGTATCCGCAGAATCGTGCTGAGCGCGAAGCAATTCTTGACAACAAACCCGCACAGTGGCGCAAGTGGTACGACGGCGAATTCGTCTCAAACTACGAAGCACCATTGAAATGGGTTCCTAATACTTTGACCGACGATCAAGTTCGCGAAGTCAATGCGTTAACACATATTGAAAATGAATTGATTGACGAAGCAGTTGGTCGGATGATGAAGCGTATTGACGAACGTGGCTGGGGTGCCGACACCGACGTGTTGTTCTCAACCGACCACGGTGAATTGCAAGGCGACTTCGGTTTGTTGTTCAAAGGCCCGTACCACGTTGATTCATTAATGCGTATACCGCTTATTTGGCGTCCCGCTCCATCAGCAGGAATCAATCCGGCAACTGTTGATGCACCAGTTGGTCATGTGTCGCTGGCTTCAACGTTCTGCCATATTGCTGGACTCCCCCAGCCCGATTACGCCGAAGCTCCACGCTTGCCAGTGAATGAATACGAAGTAACCGAACTTGGTCACGAACGTGTGCTGACCGAATGGGACAGTGTGTTGTTTGGCAAGATTATGCGCTTACGTTCGATTTGTCGTGATGGTTGGGTAGCTACCGCGTGTATGCCTGGAACAATTCACGATGGAACCGAAGGCGAGTTGTACAACTTGGCCAACGATCCGTTGCAGCAAGTCAACCTGTGGAGCGATCCTTCGCAGAAGTCGTTACGCGATGATTTGCTCGCCGACATGTGGGATCACCTGCCCACACCCGATGCAGTTCGTCGCGAGTGCGACGCACCAGTCTGAACTAGTTCAGTACTAGTTCAGATCAGTACGGCGGTCGCGAAAGACGCCCCAACTGCGGCGTAATCGAGCGACTTCATCAAGATCAAAAGTTGCAGTGAGAACTGTCTCGGTAGTTCGATCGGCTTCAGCAACTTTTTCACCCGTTGGTCCAGCAATAAAGGACGAACCGTAAAACGTCAACGTGTGACGCGATCCCACCTCAATGCCAATTCGATTAGCGGCAACAACTGGCACCAGATTCGCACCAGCATGACCTTGCATGACCCGTTGCCAATGTGCGGCCGAATCGTATTCGGGTTCGGTCGGTTCGCTGCCAATAGCAGTCGGATACACAATGATTTCTGCACCATTGAGCGCTAGACCCCGCGCCACTTCAGGGAACCATTGGTCCCAACAAATTCCCACGCCAATTTTGCCGACCGCGGTGTCCCACACTTTGTAACCGGTGTTACCTGGTCGAAAGTAATACTTTTCTGAATAGCCAGGTCCGTCAGGAATATGACTCTTGCGATACACACCGAGCACGGTGCCATCGGCATCCACCACTGCGCACGAGTTGTACAAAGCGTTGACATCGCGTTCGTAAAAACTCACCGGCAAAACCACATTGAGTTCTTTGGCGAGCGCACTGAACTGCGCGATCGTCGGATGACCAACAAGAGGTTGCGCGCGATCAAGATGTTCTGATCGTTGGTCTTCGCAAAAATAGCGACCCTCAAATAACTCAGGAATCAAGATGAGTCGCGCACCTTGTGCTGCGGCAACGCGAACCAAACGTTCAGCGGTGGCCACATTTTCAGACACGATGTCAGTCATCGACATCTGTAATGCCGCAACTGTCAATGAACGCACGATTTAGGCAGTTGCTAATGCGCCCACAAGGCGCGCTGCGTACTCTTCTGTATGAGCGGCCAGCTTTGAACGATGCAAAGCCATTCCACCAATCACATCAGCACCAAGGCGAGTCACTGACTTTTCCATAGCGCCCAGTGTCTTGCCCGGGTTCAGAGCGAACGTGCAAAATGTGGCGGCCCGCTTACCAGCAACTGCTGGAAGGGCGTTGATGTTGCCAATACCCCAAGGCGCTTGGCCAACAATGAACGCTCCGTGCACCCAAGTGCCCACCACAATCAGATCCGCGGTTTGAATGGCGTGGTGATCGGGCTGCTTCATTGGGTTGAGACCAGTGATGGTCCAACCTTCCTGCTGCAAGTTGGCGGCAATCATTTCAGCCGCCTTCCAGGTATTGCCGGTGAGGCTTTCAACTAAGAGCGCTGCTTTCATACTCCGATTCAACCACGCCGAGCAGGCCCGAGAGAACAATACGAGCGAAGAATCTGGGTGATTCTGTTCAGAGTTTTTTGAGTGGAGCCCACGCCAACAACAGGTGCTTGCGACCTTTTTCACGGAAATTGATGACAGCTTCGGTTTTGTCACCCGAACCAGTGATGTCAATGATGATTCCCTCGCCAAAGACCGAGTGCTCAACCATGTCGCCGACCCGCAAACCAATCTCTTGGCTGTTGGTGGGCTGTGGTGGACGAGAAGCGGCCGATCGTCCGGCAGCCATGGCCGCATCGACTTGCCGTTCGCGGAACTCATCATCGGGATCAAACGAGCTGACCTTGCGACCGCCCCAATCGTCATCGCGGGTGTTGCGCGCCTTTGGACGATTCTGAACATTGCCTTGATGCTCAACAAGTTCTTCGGGGATCTCATCCAAGAATCGTGACGGTGGGTTGTACTGCGTGGTTCCGAATTGCTGACGGCTCCAGGCATGGGTCAAGAACAGACGCTCTTGGGCACGAGTGATGCCCACATAAGCCAAGCGACGTTCTTCTTCCAGTTCGTTGGCATCAACGAGGGCTCGGCTGTGCGGGAATAAACCTTCTTCAACACCCACAATGAAAACGACTGGATATTCAAGACCCTTAGCCGCGTGCATCGTCATCATGATGACCTTGTCGTCATCGGATAAATCGTCGGCGTCAGCTACCAGTGAAACTTGTTCAAGGAATTCATCAACTTGAGCGAACTCTTTAGCCGATGACACCAATTCACCAAGGTTCTCGAGGCGACCTGCATCTTCAACCGAATTTTCATTTTCAAATTCAGCGAGATACCCCGACTTATCAAGAATGGATTCAAAGAGTGCACCAGGTGTTTGCTCTTCTTGCCCAGCAACTTCATCAATGACGGCAACAAATGATTCAATACCTCGGCGCGCGGCACCCGACACACCGGCTTCGCCAGCACGACGCAATGCCTCAAAGAAACTGATGTTTTCTTCACGAGCAAAGACATCAAGGCGACTGATGCTCGTATCGCCAACTCCACGCTTGGGCATATTGAGAACGCGTTTCACACTCACTTCATCAAGTGGGTTGGTGACAACACGCAAGTAGGCAACGGCGTCTTTGATTTCGCGACGGTCGTAGAAACGAGTTCCGCCCACCACTTTGTACGGAATACCAAACCGCATAAAGATTTCTTCAACGACACGACTTTGTGGGTTGGTTCGATAGAACACCGCCATATCGCCCCACTTGCGACCGCCAGTACGCAAGGTCTGCATGGTGCGGGCAACGAATGCTGCCTCATCACCTTCGTCGTCAGCGTGAAAACGCACGATGGCATCGCCAGGACCAGTTTCAGTCCAGAGTTCTTTTGGTTTGCGGCCAAAGTTTTGGGCGATGACGGCGTTGGCAGCATCAAGAATGTTTTGTGTGCTCCGATAGTTCTGTTCAAGAACAACCACACTCACTTCATCAAAGGCATCTTCAAACTGTCCGATATTGCGGAAGTCGGCACCACGGAATGCATAAATTGACTGATCGGTGTCGCCCACCACGCACACGTTGTGATGTCGGGCCGCCAAGCTGAGCACAATTTCGTTTTGTGCAATGTTCGTGTCTTGATATTCGTCGACCAAGATGTACTTAAAACGGTCTTGGTATGACGCCAAAACATCGGTATGCATTCTGAACAAACGCACGACATTGACCAAGAGATCGTCAAAATCCATTGCTCCGGCTTTGAGTAATCGCTCTTGATATTCACGATAAATCTCGGAGTGCTTACGGTCAAAGATGTGTGCTGCTCGCTCGGCCGCCTGCGTTGGCGACACCAATTCGTTTTTCCAATTTGAAATCACCGCGTGCACGGCACGTGGAGTAAATCGTTTGGCATCAAGACCCATATCGCGGATGACATAGCCCGTTAGTCGTTGGGCATCAGCCTGATCGTAAATGCTGAACGTTTTGGGATAACCAATGCGTTCGGCATGAACTCGCAGAATTCGCACACACGCAGAGTGGAAGGTTGACACCCACATTGATTTTGCGACTGGCCCAATGAGCGACTCAACACGATGCTTCATTTCACCGGCGGCTTTATTGGTGAACGTAATTGCCAAGATGTTCATGGGACTGACCCCATGATTTGAAATGAGATGTGCAATACGGTGCGTTAAAACTCGGGTCTTGCCACTACCTGCACCAGCGACTACCAAGAGTGGGCCATCAACGTGTTCGGCAGCCTCGCGCTGCATCGGGTTGAGGCCATCTAAAGAAATCGGCTTGAGACGCGAGTTTGAATAACGAGCGGCATAGGGAGCACTTTCGGCTTCAGGTTGGCGCATGTCACGAACTACGGGCTCGGGAGAACCGAACAAACTGTCGTCATCGAAAAGGCTGCCGTTGTCACTCATGGAGAAGCCATCCTAGAGAACGGGTGTTCTAGGGATGGGCTGATTCAGAAACAAAAATCTGGTGGCAGACAGCGACATCTGTGTGAACAGAATCGCTATCCACCACCAGATCAGGTAACGGGCGGAAATTTTGAGTATGTGAATGAGCTACGGCACATCAGGCCCCAGCGGTTGCACCTGCTGCGTCAGTCGGAGCCGCTGGCTTCACACCGTTCACCATGTCGGTGATGCGCTGAGTCAGATCGGTGGTGGCCTGAGCGACTAATGCGTCGATCACTGACTGCACTGATTTGCCGTTGGCTTCAGCGACCTGGGCGATGGTCTGTCCGCCTTCGATAGCGGTCTTCAGCTCGTCAGCGGTGATGCCAATGGCATCAGCAGCAGCAGTCAGCATCTCTTGTCGCTTTTCGCCACGATCGCCGCCCATACCCGGTCCACCATGACCACGACCATGTTCACCCATGCCGCCACCCATCGGGCGAGCAGCTTCAAGTGCGACGACAACGGCATCAAGCTGGCTTGAGGTCAGGGTGCCATCGTCCACCAAAGTCTGAAGGCGAGCCTTCAACATAGTGGCCTTATCGGGGCGAGCACCAGTGGTGTCGGCAGCCGGAGGGGTCGTGGGCTTCGTTGACAACGCTGTCACGATCGCATCGACATCTGATGCATTGATGGTGCCGGCAGCAACAAGGGTCTGCAATGTTTCACGAAGCTTGGCTTCACGTGCAGCCGGATCCATGTGTCCACCACGTCCACCGTGATGATCTCCGTCGACATCGCCACCAGCTTCGGCACCGTTGATTGAACTGGCCGGGGCCGACGAGTCGGTGCTGTTGTCGTCAGCCGAGATGGACTGAGGAGTGACCGAATTGGCGCTGGCGCCACCGGGCAGATTCATCAAGAGTCCGCCGCCGGCTCCGAGCAAC
>CALPPJ020000102.1 GCA_943325425.2 Bifidobacterium breve
ACTGGTCCAGCAGCAAAGTTTTCACTATCGACGCGCAGCCAATCGGCGCTTCGTCCGCCGAAATAGAAGAATCCGTCTTCGTCTCGGTAGCCAAGGTCGCCTGTCCAATACCAGCCATTGCGAACTCGTTCGGTGGAGGCTTCACGATTGTTGTAGTAGCCCTCAAACGAAGTGCCGCCACTTTTGCTAACGATTTCGCCAATGCATTCAGGATTGACAATGGCTCCGAATTCATCGAACTGAACTCGTGGACATTCGGCATTGGTATCGGGATCAATAATCAATACCTGCCCCGCCATATCGGCTCGTTCTTTGCCGAGAGCATTCGCTGGTGTGTCGGGTGTGCGAATGATCGCAACCACACTTTCGCTTGAGCCGTACCCTTCAACTAGGTCGCAGCCAAATCGTTCGAAGAAACGCTCACGATCAAGAGCGCTGGCTTCGGTGCCGAATCCAAGGCGCAATTTGTTGTGCTTGTCGTCGGCGTTCGCTGGTTGCCCCAGAATGTAGGCGATGGTGCGGCCGACGTAGGTGAAATATGTACAGCCGTGTTCACGAATATCGGACATGAAGTTACTTGCCGAAAACTTTCGACGAAGAACGACGGTTGCTCCAACCGCGAGTGCGGGTCCCCAGCAAGCCATGAGTGCGTTGCCGTGAAAGAGTGGCATCGGGCAGTAGCAAACTTCTTCACTAGTAACGCCGTAAATCTGCCCAGCCCGCACGCTGGCGATAGCCATACGTTGGTTTGTGCATACCACTGCTTTGGGAGCGCTTGTTGAGCCCGAGGTAAAGAGCAGGAAAAGAATGCTGTTTTCATCGGGCTCGTTTTCAGGAAGGGGCGCATTTTGATGTTGAGCAAGCAGTTTCTGATGGTCTTGTGAGTCAACGTCAATCGTGTTTGCGTTTTCAACTCCCGTGTCTAAACCCTCAAGGAGTTTCATTCCAGTTTCGTCGCTGATGATTACTTGGCAATCGGTGTGTTGAATGTCGCGTTCAAGTTCGCTTCCTCGACGCGTCGGGTTAATGCCAACGATGCATGCGCCAATCAGTGCGGCACCACCAATCCAGAAGAGATATTCCGGAGTGTTTTCCAGCAATATGCCGACATGGGGCGGGCGACCATCGGCGAGCAGGCCATTCAAAATTGATGCACGAATGGCAGACTCAGAAACAACTTCATCCCAAGAGTAGGTGCGCCCTTCAAAGATGTAGCCAGGGTGAGTATCGCCAACTCGCGCCCGAAGCAGGGAAGCGACTGTGCTCATGGAACGATTCGTTGAGGAAGCGGATGGCGGTACAGCGCAGCGGCATTTTCACAACAGAACTTGCGCAGTAACTGGGGCGATAAATGACCCCACGCATCTTTCAAAATTGATTGGCTATTTGGCCAAGTGCTGTCACCGTGCGGATAATCAATTTCGACCATGATGTGATCGTCGCCGATGACGTCATGAAGATCAATGGTGGACGGATCGTCAATGGTGCAGAACCAGAAATTGCGTCGCAAGACGTCGGCGGGACGAATATCCCAACCGGCACCGTAACCACTTCGATCCACCACATTTTCTAAACGATCAAGCAACATCGGAACCCAGCCGATTCCGCCTTCACTCATTGCAATTTTTAGGTCGGGATATTTGTATGCGTATCCGCTCCACAACCATTCGGCACACGCAGTGAGTGAAAGTTGCCCAAACAACGTCGCGCCAAGTTGAAGCGCTGGTGCGCCTTCAGGCATTGCGTACATTCCAGAGGAGCCAACGTGTAATGAAATCACCGTGTCAGTTTCAACACAAGCCTCAATAATCGGATCCCACCAACCGCTGTAGAGACTAGGAAAGCCCACGTTGTGCGGGCGTTCTGGCAGCGTGACCGAAACAAAACCGCGTTCGGCATTACGACGAATTTCATCGGCCCCAAGTTTGGCGGTGCCATCTGGTCCAGGAGCAAGCCAGGTGATGCCACATGGAATGATTCGCTCTGGATACTTTTGCCACCATTCTTCGTATAGCCAATCATTCCAAGCGCGCATTGTTGCGTGTCCAACTTCTGGGTCTTTGCACGCGCTGAAAATGCGACCAGCAAAACCTGCAACTTGCGAGGGGAAGTTGAGCGAAGCCCAGCATCCGATGAGATCCATATCTTTGATTCGTTCATCGATGTCCCAACAACCGCGGCGCATATCTTCAAAACGTGCCGGCTCAAGTGATCGCAGTTCTGGTTTACGACCAACGACAGCGTTCATTCCGACTTGGCTAAAGATCTGTCCATCAAACGACCAGACTTGATGGCCGCGTTCGTTCACAATGAGTCGCGGTGCTTGCGATTGCAGTGCCATGGGAAGTCGGCCGTCAAACATGTTGGGCGGTTCAACTAAATGGTCATCTACTGAAATTAACGTGTAGTGAATTGGCGACAACTCTGGTTCGGGCAGCAACATATCCCGATTGGTCGGTCCAATGACGTAGGTGTCAGTTTCGTTAATGCTCATAGCGATTGTCCATTCATCGTTGAGATTGAGAGTAAGCGTTCGTATTCCTCATCGCCAAGTGCTTCACACAAATATTGCTGAGCATGCACGTATGTCCCGTTTTCAATGAGAGGATCTTGGACGAGGTGCGAAATTGCAACGCCAATGACTTCAGGTGTGACGCCAGCGCGAGAGATCCATGCAAGATCTGCCCCAGAATCGAGCACGCGCTCGGTGGCTACTAAACCAGGGTTGATATTGAGGCATCGAATTCCTTCGTGTCCGTATTCGTGCGCCAACATGTCGGCCATTCGGTGAAAACCAGCTTTTGTCGCGGCATACATCAGTGACCATCCGCCGTTGTCGGCCATTCGCTCGGGAGTGCGTTTGCCGGCATCACTTGTGATGTTGAAGATGGTGGCACGTACGCCTGTCTGTGGATTTGCAGGATTGCGTAGTGCGTGTTGCAAGAAGGCGTGCGTGAATAAGAGGGGAGCAATGAGGTTTCCGTTGGTGCGGCGAATGATGTCATCGGGGTCGCTTTCAGCAAAACGCACGTCGTTGCCTGGTCCGACAAAGATCGCATTGTTGACCAAGAGATCAATCTGTCCACCACCGAGATCGAGACATCGATGAAAGGAGGGCACGACATCGCTTAAGTCCAAAATGTCGGCCTCGACCATGGCCACAGTGGCGCCGAATTCACGAGCATTGTGAGCGGTCTGCTCAAGACTTCCGACCAGAATCCGGCCCGTTGCGGGGTTGGTCGCGCTTCCTTCAACCATGGTTCGTCCGGTGATGACAAGGTCAAATCCTGATTTGGCAAGAGCGAGAGCGATTCCGCGACCGACTCCTCGGCTTGCGCCTGTAATCAACGCGACTGGGCGACGATCTTGGTTATTTGTTTGCACCATCGCCCCCAACGGTTATCGGTCTTTGCCTAATTCCGACTAGTTTCTGACACGGTATCAGAAACATTTTGCGGGGCTTGTGGGCGCCGTGTCATCGAGGAGTTACGCCATGGGTGCATTAACCGGAAAAGTCGCCATCGTTACTGGAGCAGGTCAGGGCGTCGGTCGTTGCCATGCCGAGCTGTTGGCTGCCGAAGGCGCCGCGGTCGTGGTGAACGATCTCGGAGAATCAGCTGACGCCGTTGCCGCGGCGATTGTCGCTAACGGTGGGCGAGCGGTGGCTCAACGTGGCAGTGTGACCGACTGGTCGGCGGCTGAAGCTTTGGTGCAGCGGGCTATCAACGAGTTTGGTGACTTGCACATTTTGGTGAACAACGCCGGATTTATTCGTGATGCCATGAGCTTCTCGATGGAAGAGCAGCAATTTGACAGTGTGGTCTCGGTGCATTTGAAGGGTCATTTTGCGCCTGCACATTTTGCCGCGGTCTATTGGCGCAATCAAGCCAAAGTTCTTGAAGGAACTGAAGGCGGTTTGCCACAACGTCGCATCATTAACACCACCAGCGAAAGCGGTTTATTCGGTGGGCCTGGACAAGGTAACTACGGTTCGGCCAAGGGAGGCATCATTACGATGACCACCATCCTTGCTCGCGAACTCGGTCGCTACAACGTCACTGTGAACTGCATTGCTCCACGAGCGCGTACGCCAATGACTGAAGTGAACCCCAAATTTACGAAACCCGAATCTGGTTTTGATAAATACGATCCCGCCAACATCAGTCCGATGGTCGCGTTCTTGGCGAGTGATCATGCGTCAGATATCAACGCGCAGACTTTCATCGTTTTGGGTGATCAAGTACATCGCATTCGTCCAACCGAAATTGCTAACTCGTTGACAGGTGGCGACAAGCAGTGGACCGTTGAAGGTTTGGCTGCGGCGAAGGATCAACTCTTTGGTGGTTCACCTTCTGGCGTGCCGGCTTGGGGCGGACCGCCTATGTGATGTGGGCGATGTGATGCCAGCAATGTGATTCCGGCGATGTGAATGTGCTGGTTGGGAAAATCAACCACCGTTTTCGGGGGGTTTTCGCGCCCAACAGACTTGGAGGGGTCAGTGAGGGGCGCCGAATTGGCGGTCGCCGGCGTCGCCGAGTCCGGGCACGATGAATGCATTCTCATTGAGGCGCTCATCGATTGATGCGGTAAAGATTCGCAAATTCAATCCTGTTGTTTTCAAGAACTCAATTCCCTCGGGAGCAGCTAACACGCAGATGACCGTGATCGGTCCGGTTGGATTGCGTTCCATTAACAACTCGCAGGCATGAGCAAGTGAACCGCCTGTTGCCAACATGGGGTCGAGGACGAAACAGGTACGACCAGCCAAGGTCTCGGGCAACTTGTTGACGTACTGCTTGGGCTCAAAAGTCTTCTCATCACGGCTGACGCCGATGAATCCGACATCGGCGTTCGGCATGAGTTCTTGTGCAGCGTGAACGAAACCAAGGCCGGCTCGAAGCACGGGGATCACGACAGGTTGGGTGCTGAGGACACGGCCTGAAGTTTTGGTCAGAGGAGTCTGAACCGTGATTTCGGTCGTTGGCAGGTCGCGAGTGGCTTCGGCGAGCAGCAAAGTGCCCACGCGTTCAAGTTCTTGGCGGAAGAGGGCGTTGGGGGTTGAAACGTCACGAATACGCGTCAGGGAATCTGCGATCAGTGGGTGGTTGACGACGGTGACTTCGATGGTGCCTGGGGTTTGAGCCATACACCTATTGTCGCGCATCAGCGGTCGTTTGACCCCATAGCAACTTCGGCTTTCAAAAGGGCATAGCGGGGCTTCACGAGGCCGTTAATGATGCGTAGGCGCTCAGGGAAGGGTGCAAAGGCACTCTTCATGGCATTGAGGGTCAGCCACTCAAAGTCTTCAAGGCCCCAGTCGAAGGCATCGGCCAATTGCACGAACTCTTTGGTCATGCTGGTGTCGCTCATGAGGCGGTTATCGGTGTTGACCGTGACCCTGAAACGCAGACGTCGCAGCATCCCGATCGGGTGTTCGGCGATTGAACCGCAGACCCCAGTATTCACATTGCTTGTGGGGCACAGTTCCAGCGGAATTCGGCGATCGCGAACATAGGCCGCCAAACGACCGAGGGTCTCGGACCCGACTGCTCCGGTGATGTCGTCGACAATACGTACGCCGTGTCCGAGGCGCTCGGCGCCACACAACTGCACGGCTTCCCAGATGCTGGGTAGACCAAATGCTTCACCTGCGTGAATCGTCGAGTGAAAGTTTTCGCGTTGAACGTGGTTGAAGGCCTCGAGGTGACGAGTCGGTGGGTGTCCTGCTTCAGCTCCGGCGATATCGAAACCCACAACCCCACGGTCGCGCCAACGAACTGCAAGGTCGGCAATTTCAAGACTGCGGCGTG